>JBNKXM010000047.1:0-9060 GCA_050300315.1 Thalassotalea sp.
GTGCCAACCATGACTTGCGATAATCAGCGCAAGGATAACTCGTAACATCATCAATGCGTATTGTTCTTTTGTTCTATTATTCACGCAGTAATTCCCTATTTGTTAATAACTTAAACTAGTTGGATCATATAGTTACATTAAACGTTAACAGGACCTTTGCCAACATTTGTGTAATTAACCTTAGGTTACGTAAATAAAAATGTCGTCAATTTGTCTATACAGACAAATAACCAATGTTAAAGATAGAAATATCATAAAACAGATATAACTATAGATAATAGAAAATTAAAAGGTCTGACGAATGATGTCGATTTATGAAGGTGTTCTGTACTTATAAGTCAACAGGCAAGAATTTTGTTAATGTTTCCGCCCTAAAAGTACTAAGTGTTTTAGTTATTTAGGACGGAAGAAAAAATTAAAATGGCATTTTAAAGCCTGGAGGCATTTGCATTCCGCCAGTTAATGCACCCATTTTTTCTTTATTGGCTTCTTCAACTCGGCGCACGGCATCATTAAACGCTGCAGCAACCAAGTCTTCGATCATTTCTTTGTCATCTTCCATCAGGCTGTCATCAATAGTGACACGGCGTACACTATGACTACCGGTCATGGTTACCTTAACCATGCCTGCACCAGACTCGCCAATGACTTCCATATTAGCAAGTTCTTCTTGCGCTTTAGCCATTTTTGCTTGCATTTGTTGGGCTTGCTTCATCAAGTTGCCCATACCACCTTTCATCATTTTTTTACTCCAAAGTTCTGTTGCGCCAAAGATAGAGCGTAACGCAATAAATATCAAGTACCGTTAGCGTGCAATAATCGTTTTTTCATCTAGCTCCGCTTGAAACTCGGTTTTCAACGCAACCACAAGTTCGTCTGCATGTAGCAACTCTTTAGCATACTCATAACGCTTATCATTAATATGCCCTTGAATTTGATACGGATCATCAATCGTTTGCTCAACAACGCGGATCTCAACCTGCATAGGTTTAGCGAAATAATCCGAGACAAACTGCTGTAACTGCGCAAGAGCCGCATCCGATTTTAAATGCTTGCTTGCTTGATTAAGAGACAAAACCAAGGCATTTTCTGACGAGGCTTGATCTATAGTTGCATTTAATGCGAGCTGTCGTAAACGTCCGTTTAGCGCCATCGCATCAATCATATTTGCCCATTTATCAACCTGATTCGCTTTTTTTACTACGCTAGGGTCGATAATATCTGGGGTAAACGGTTGATCCGGAACTTGAGAAAGATCTGGTACTGCTTCAGCTATTTGTTTTTGCTTCTGATTAATATTTGTCTGCTGACGCTCTTCTGCGTCACTCGACTTTTTTCCATTTTTCTCCAATGCCTTTTTACGACTACGTAGCATATTGCGATTAGCAATAATCGCATCAATCCCGCTAGCAAGTTGTGGACTTTGGCTAGATTGAGGCGAAACATTATCTAATGATGGGTCAAGTGCTACGTTCGGCGCTGCCTCGATAACATCATGCTCAACTATTACCGAAGGTTGAACCTGATTACTTTCAAGCGTTTCATGATTTTCTTGAGAATAATCCTTGTCCATTACTGAAAGCGAGGTATCTGTCTCAGGCGTCGCTTCCATTTGTAACTGAGCTGTTTGCTCAATAGCAATCAATTCCTGCGCTAGCTGATTTTCCAGTTCCTCTGGTGCCTCTTTTTGCTTCTGTTGAGTATTTTCACTCTCTACGTTAACAGCTATATTGCTAGATTCAGTAACAGTTTGCTGTACAGGTTTATCCAGAGCACCATCGGTTAATGAGACATCATCAAAGCTAATCGAATTGACGTTTAACTGCTCTTCACTTGTTTGATTGCTTACCGTCAATTGCGGTTTAAACGCTAATAAACGAAGCAGGACCATATCAAACGCAGCTTGCTCATCAGCCGCATAGGGTAAGTCTTTTCGACCAGTTAATACGATTTGATAATAAAGCTGAACATCTTCAGGTGACATTGACTGACAAAATTTATCAACTAACTGATTATGCTCAGGAGATAGGTCAAAATGCTTTCCGACGATTTGTGTCATCGCGATTTGATGTAATAACTGAATAAATTCAGCTAGTAGTCGTCCGTAGTTAGGTGCATATGATGCAATTTCAATAGATAATTCCATCAAGGCTTTCGCATCTTGTTTGATCAATAAAATTAGAATTTTATAAACCCAATGATGATCAACGCCGCCAAGCATTTGCTGAACATTGGTCGCGCTGATATTACCCTGTCCCTGAGCAATTGCCTGATCCGTTAAACTTAACGAGTCTCGCATACTGCCACGGGCTGCTTTAGCTAATAAAGTTACTGCTAACGGCTCAAATGTTACTTGCTCAGCCGTTAGTATGATACGTAACTGCTGTTCAATTTGACTAACCGATAACGCTTTTAAGTGAAACTGCAAACACCGTGATAATACCGTTACTGGTAATTTCTGCGGATCTGTCGTTGCCAAAATGAATTTTACATGCTCAGGAGGCTCTTCTAATGTCTTTAGTAGCGCATTAAAACTACTACGCGACAACATATGAACTTCATCGATTAAATAAACTTTATAGCGTCCTCTGGTAGGCGCGTATTGTACGTTGTCGAGTATTTCACGCGTATCATCCACCTTTGTACGAGATGCCGCGTCAATTTCCAGTAAATCAACAAAACGTCCTTTATCGATATCGATACAGGCATCACAAATGCCACAGGGCTGTGCGGTGATACCTTGAAGACAGTTTAAGCTTTTAGCAAAGATACGAGCGATGGTGGTCTTACCGACACCACGTGTGCCAGTAAAGAGATATGCATGATGTAATCGTTGTTGAGTAATTGCATTAGTTAATACTGTTACTACATGCTCTTGCCCCATCAATTCATTAAATGATTTAGGGCGCCATTTCCTTGCTAAAACTTGATAGCTCATATCAATAGTTACTCGCCTTCGTATTGGAGCAATGAGGTGACATTTAATCCTAAAGCAGCTAATTTCTCTTCACCACCTAAGTCGGGCAATGAAATAACAAATGCCGCATCTGTGGTTTCAGCCCCTAAACGTCTAATTAACTTACTGGTTGCTTCAATTGTCCCGCCAGTTGCTAATAGGTCATCAACGATTAACACTTTATCTTGAGCAGTTAATGCGTCTTGATGTATCTCTAACGTATCAGTGCCATATTCTAAGTGATAATCCTGAGCGTATGTTGCTCTAGGCAATTTTCCTGGTTTTCTGACGGGAACGAAACCTATACCTAAAACAACGGCCAAAGGAGCGCCGAATAAGAAACCTCTAGCTTCGGTACCAACTACTTTAGTAAAACCTTGATCTCTATACTTGTCCGCAAACAATTGAATAGTTAGCTGAAAAGCATCAGCATCATCGAGTATGCCGGTAACATCTCTAAATAATATTCCCGCTTTTGGGTAGTCTTTAATGGTATGTACTGCGTTTTTAAGTAAGGTAAGTTGATCTGAATTCATGTTTAACAATGTAATATTTATTAGATTGCTAAAGAATAATAGAAAACGCGCAAAGATTATAGTGACACAAGCACAGTATTTGCTTTTAGCAGAAAATTTATGCGATTTTTCATCAATTCTAAGTCGAATGGTTTTTCAATTACCGCATCGAAATATTGATATTCTTCAAGCGTTTCTAGCAGTGAAACATCTTGTGTCGTCATAAATATAATGGGGGTATCGCTGTTCAGCTTGCTCGCTTTTAAATTTTTAACAAGCTGTACACCGTTCATAACAGGCATAAGGTGATCAATGATACACAAATCAAACTGCACTTGTTGAGCTTTAGTCAAGCCATCAAGGCCATTTGTTGCAGTGACAATGGTACAATTGAGTGGCGCTAACAGTTTTGTTAACGCATCAATAATGTATTGCTTATCATCAACCAATAAAACATGCACTGTTATTAGACTTTTAATTAACTTAAAACCGTTAACCAACCCATCAACATAGGTAACAACGGCGCAGCAAATAATGCGGTTAAAGCAATAAATAAATGACGCTTAGAAGAGCTATCTTTAAAATTATCATGATGTGACATCTTTAACTTCCTAATAAACTACAAAATGAACGGCGCGCATTCTAGCTTAATCCTTAGTTAATAGATAGCATTTTTTGATCTAGATCAATTTTATGGGTAAGTTGATTTTCTCAAGGCAAAAAAAAACCAGTCGAAGACTGGTTTTTTATCAAGCAGAAATTTATTAAATCGATTTGCCTTTACGTTCAGCAGTGTCTTTAATAAAACCGACCCAACCTTTCGCATTTTTACGAGTTTTAGGATCTTCCATTGCCTTTTTAATCGCCGCATAAGCTTGCTTATAATTGCCAAGGTAGAAATGAGACTCAGCAAGACTCATATAAAGTCTACCTTCGTCCTTAACACCAAGTTCAAGCGCTTTATTCAATGCAACAATAGCTTTCTGAAATTGCTCATCCTGCGCTAATAAAGTACCTTGCTTACTATAGTGCTTAGCTTCGTTGGTCATTTTAGCCAACTCACCATAGTATTTAGCTGCTTTATCAATATGTTGCGCTGCATGCCAAGCATTAGCTAACGATGCGATATTCTTATCATCTCGTTTGACTAAACCTGATGCGATGTGCTTTTCAAGCAACTTAGCTGACTTATACGGAATATTATTCTGAGCGTATAAACTCGCTAATGTTTTAATCTCTGACTCTTTTTCAAGGTAACCTTGCTTATAAGCCAAATCTAACGTTGCTAAACCACGTTGATAATCTTCAATCAATAGATAAAAGTTACCTAATTGCTTCCAGAATGCTTTTTCATCTGGGAACAATTGCACCGCAGTCTCTAATACAGTAACAGCTTTCTTATATTGTTTAGTCTCATAATATGAGGTCAATTTAAGAATATAAGGGTTCTTATTATGCTTGTCACCGTACGCAGCAATTGCTTTATCAGCTGGAGCGATCATTTTATCTAAACGCTTAAGTTCATAGTTTGCCTGAGCAATTTTCACCCAAGTGTCACCATCAGACTTACCCGTAAAAGCCATCCACGCTTTGTAGTTTTTTAACGCATCTTCATATGCTTTTGTTTGCATTTGAAGATCAGCTACTAACTTAAGCGCTTCACCTTGGTCAGCTTCGTTTAGAATATCAGGTTCAATCGCTTTATTTAGGTACTCAATCGCTTCTTTTTCATGATCACCTAATGTTGCATACATTACCGCGATAAAACGGTCGACGTAAGCACGATCATAACCTTTAGCACTGATCTCTAACAATAATGCCAAAGCACCTTTAACGTCATCTGCCGAATACAATTCAAACGCTTTACCAACTTTCTTACCAACCGTTGGCCCAACCAATTGTGTTTTACGTTTAGGTTTCTCAGACTGATTTGATTCTGCCGCTTGCACATCAGAAGATGTAGGCAACTGAACCAAGACCAAGGAAGCCAATAATGTAAAAGATGTTAAAATCTTATTCATTTTAGTTACCTCCATCCATTTTAAAGTCTAATTGAACTGTCAAACCTGGTTGACGCATTGGTTTACCGTCAACAACTTTAGGCTTGTACTTCCACTTACGTAAAGCACGTTTAGCTTCTTTATCGAACACACGTTTAGGGTCTGCATCGATAACTTCAACGTCTTCAACACCACCAATTTCGTTGATAGTAAAAGATAGTTTTACCCAACCTTCTTTACCATCACGTGCTGCTTGTATTGGATATTTAGGTTCAATACGAACAATTGGTGTTGCATCTCCGTCTCTACCAAAACCAGCACCTGGTGCAGAAATACCTGCATTTGCACCTGATAACTGTACGCCTGGCATATTAAACGTCAACCCACCGCTATCGGTGTTAGTCTCAGGCTCTGGAGCTTGAGGCTTAGGTGGCGCTTTAGGCGGCGGTGGCGGTGGCGGTGGCACACGGCGTCTTGTCTCTGCTGCTGATTTTGGTGGCGTAGTGTTTACTTCTACAACAATATTATCTAATTTTTCTTCTTCTCTACGATCTCCACTGGAGATAAGAAAAGCCATAAAAGAAAATAATGCAAAAGTAACAGCTGCGCCTAGTAGTATTGATACTAATAAGCGAACCATATAACTACCCCTTAGCTGCAGCGATAGAAATTCGGTCGATGCCCGCTTCTTTAATAGCGTCCATTACTTTAACAACTACACCATGTTTAGCATCTTTGTCAGCTTGAATGATCACCACTTCGCTTGGTTGCTCAGCAAGTAATTTTTCAATGTTTGCAGCAACACGTTCAATATCAACACGACGCTTATCTAACCAAATTTCACCAGTATCTTTTACAGCAATAAAAATGTTAGCTGATTTCTGTTGAGACTGATTAGCCGCCTTAGGTTTATTTACTTCAATACCCGCTTCTTTAACAAAAGAAGTAGTTACGATAAAGAATATTAGCATGATAAATACGATGTCTAGCATCGGCGTCATATCAATTGCCGCTTCTTCCTCTTCACGAATACGTTTACGTGCCATTCTAATCTCTCTCTAGTGATGAGGTAAACTGTCAACCAGTTTAGCCTTTGCTAGTTTAACTTTCGTGTCTAATCTTGAACTAAAAAATACACCTGATAATGCCGCAACCATACCCGCCATCGTTGGGATTGTTGCCATAGAAATACCAGACGCCATTAGACGTGGGTTACCGGTACCTTGTTGAGCCATGGTTTCAAAAACTGAAATCATACCCGTCACGGTACCAAGTAAGCCAATCAGTGGGCACATTGCCACTAAGGTTTTAATCGTAATCATGTTACGTTCAAGTAATTCTGCCGTTTCGGAGATCCATGTATCTCTAATTCGATGTGCATACCATGAAGTTGTATCGCTTCTTGCATCCCATTTTGCAATGATTTCATCACGCATCTTAGGATAAACCGAAGCCAAGAACCAATAACGTTCAACCATCATGATCCACATCAATAAGAGAGCAAAGGCGACAAAGTAAAGTACGTTACCGCCAGTTGCAATAAAACTCCTGACAGATTCAATAAGCTCTATCAGGAATAACATTATTTAGACTCCTTCTCTGCAATTGCAGCAATTAAACCAGCGCTTTGCTCGTCTAATTTGTGAAGTACAGATTTACTACGACCAGCCACAATGCTGTGTACTAAAATAAGAGGTAATGCAGCGATCAAACCTAATGCAGTTGTAACAAGTGCTAATGAAATGTTACCAGCCATGATTTTCGGGTCACCTGTACCAAACAATGTAATCGTTTGGAACGTCATGATCATACCGATAACCGTACCTAATAGACCCATTAAAGGTGCAATTGCAGCGAACATCTTGATTAAGCTAATACCACGATCAATTGTTGGTGTTTCACGTAAAATCGCTTCGTCTAATTTAAGCTCTAATGTTTCAGCATCTGCATCTTTGTTTTCTTGATAAACAGTTAATAAACGACCTAATGGGTTGTTTGTATTTGGTTGATCAAGGTTTTTCTCTTGTGCTTTCATTTTAGAAGACAATGCGCCTAACACAATGACACGCTCAAGAGCAATTAACATACCGATAACTAACAATACTGTGATTGCATAACCAACAGTACCACCTTGATGGTAGAACTCTTCAAGTGTTTTCTTACGTGTTTCTAACGTTAAGATAGCGCCACGAGATGGATCAACATACACTGGAGAATAACCAGATGTTTCGCCAAAGAAATCAGATGCAGTATCAGCAATATAACCAGCTGGTTGTTTTGCTAATGGTTGAATTTGACCTACTTCGTCGTTGTAGTTTAAATAGCCTCTTTCAGAAACTAAGTTAAATGTACCGATACGAGTAACAGTTTCTGTAGACTTAGTACCGTCTAAGTTAGTTACTTCTGCAGTAAATTGTGATACTTCACCTGACTGAGTCATTTCTGTTTGCAATGCAAACCATAACTCTTCAAGTTGCTCAAGTTCAGGGATAGCTTTAGCGTTTGCGATTGCATTTAACGCTTCACCTCGTCCTGGATATTCAGCACTTACGATAGAAGTAGAGATAGCACCATACGCATCTGCTGCAGCTGCACGGCTAACACCGAACATTTCACCTAAAGTGCCTTTAGCATTGTCAAGTTCAACTTCTTTTTGTGCTAACTTAATTTCGTTTGCAGCATATTCTTTAGTTAAACGTGCATTACGAGCTTGCTCGTCTGCTAATTGCTTTTTCGCTTTGTTTAACAATGCTTGTTTATCAGCGCGAGCAGAAGTAAATTCAGCTTCACGTTTCTTGTCGATTTTAGCTTCAGATAAACGATCAGCTTTAACTTGTTTTAACAGATCATTTAAATCATTCGCGTTAGCAGAAATCGCAACACCTGCTGTCATCGTTGCAGCAAGCAATACAAAATTAATTACTTTTTTCATTATTGAGCTCCTGCAGCAAATACTGGTAATTTAGTTAAGTCTAACGGTAACTGCTTACGAGCCATACGAATACCATCGGTAATAGGTTTACTATACTCATCACCTAACTCTTCCCATGCACGAGTTTGATTATTCCATACCCAAGAATGTTTCATATCAAGTGATTGCGCTACAAAAGAAATACGACCCATGTTTAAGAAATCAGCCGTTAACTTTTGACCACCTAAATCTAATTCGCCTTGGTAGACATCAAAAATAGTACCGTAGTTAGTTTCAATTTCATAAGCTTCTAATACCAAACGGAATTGCTCTGATACAGATACATTTGAGTTACCCATTACATCACGTAAACCTTGAATACGCTCACGACGCGCTTCAATATTCATAGGTACATCTAACTCAACAAATTTTTCTAATGTATCGATCATTTTATACATTAACGGAACAACACCTTGCTTAGTTTTATCGATACCAGCAATTTGCTTTTCAAGTGACTTGATGTTGGCATTTTGATCGTCAACCATACGCTGAACGTCGCGTTTTCAATTGGATAACCAAGTCCGATTACGGTGGGAATTCTGCCCAGGACGGTCTGGCCGTCAGGTACGTCGTTGATTTGTCCTTGGCGCTCCGGCAGCATCCAGCTTGTTTTCGTAA
>JBNKXM010000048.1:0-9025 GCA_050300315.1 Thalassotalea sp.
GCAAGAAATGCAGCGCAGCTAATTGCACAAAAAGTCAATCAACCTCAGCAATTGGCCAATAGTTATCAAGCATTAAGTAAAGAATACGGCTTCGAAAACTACCGTAATAATTTATTACCTGTATTTAATGAATTACCGTTTCAAGCGGCGCAACATCAACCGCCATTAAGGGTGCACACCGTAGATGCCAAATATCCCAAATCGGCTTATGAAAAAGGCATTGAAGGTTGGGTGTGGTTAGAGTTTGATGTTGATGAATCAGGCGCAGTAACCGATGTTGATATTATCGATGCATTTCCAGATAAAACCTTTAACCGTGCTATATATAATGCGGTGCGTCGTTGGCGTTATCAGCCTTATCGGGTTAATGGCGAATTGCAACCTTATACCAGTCGCTCTTTACTCTATCACTTTACCACGTTTAAAGGTGAACGATATCAAGCGAGTTTTGCGAGCCAAAAGAAAGATTATCAGAAAAAAATCAATCGATTAATTGATGGTGCAGAACAAGGAAATGCACTGATCCAGTATTACATTGCTAACTGGATGAATACTGATGAGCACAATGCTACTCGGTTATTGCGTTTTCATTGGCAACAGGCAACAGCCAGTTCTGATTTATTATTAGCATCGGCAGAAAACGGTTTTCCAAATTCACAATATCGTCTGGGCGCAAATTTATTACGAGGTGAATTTACCCAAGAAGACAGAGAAAAAGGGCTTAACTGGATTTTAAATGCTGCCCAATCAGGGTTTGTTTATGCTCAATATCGCTTAGCGAGAGAATTATTAGATCAGCGCTATGTTGAGTATGATGCAGATAAAGCAATGCGTTGGTTAAAAGCGGCGGCTGACCAAGGACATTTTCGCGCTCAAAAAGATTTAGTCGAACTACTTATAGCGACAAAAGCGTATGCGCTTGCTCAGCTATACCTAAAAAAAGCGTTAACCTTTGATGATGAACACCCTGAGTTGTTGCTGAGTCAGGCAAAGCTTAAATTAGTTGAGAAGGATAAAAGCGCGGCAATTCATCTGGTACAACAAGCAATTAAGCAGGCTGAAAGCAGGCAGTGGTATAGTGATGACCTTAAACGCTTTTTACAAAACCTGAAATGATTTTTAACGTAACTCACTGTTAGTTATTCACTTTTCGTTGTACCAG
Source organism: Thalassotalea sp. (assembly GCA_050300315.1). Taxonomy (GTDB): domain Bacteria; phylum Pseudomonadota; class Gammaproteobacteria; order Enterobacterales; family Alteromonadaceae; genus JBNKXM01. Next base: position 1,163 of record JBNKXM010000048.1, read on the forward strand.
AATATCCGTCTCCAAATCTTCTAGTTTAGAAAACACTAACTCCTTGCCGTCTGCAGATGCGCTGATATTAAGGGGTAAATGAATGTCTTGTTCATGATTCCCCAGAGGCGCAATCTCAATGTTTTCTTGGTTACTGAATTGATATAAATACAATGTTAGTTGATGACCTTGTTTAATAACGTAATAAATACCTTGAGGAAAAACAAACGGCCTGTAGATGGCAAACGAAGGCAGCAAATTATCAACAGGTAACTGCTCTGCTAACGTTGCATGTAAAAACTGTGCAAGTTTTGGCAGGTAATTATGATAAGACGGATTAAGTTTTTTTATCTGAAACAGCGTTTCCTGAGCATTGCTATTGTTCTGCTCATCTTCTTGTTCGATAAGGCTGGAACTTGCTAATTGCAGATCATATTGCCAACGCTGTTTTTGTTGATCATTGATTGTTGCATAACTGAGATATTTGCCATCACTTGACCAGTTGACGGCATCAATGACTTGATGGTTCGACAGTATAGGCACCATGTGTTTGCTAAAAACATTAAGTAAATAGATGTTAAATAAACTGTCACCTAACACTAAATTTTCACCATTAGGCGACCAGAGTAAATATTGAGGTTTAATATTTTCAGGTAAATTAACCAATAAACTGGCTGTTTTTTTATACTTATTTTTTAGCCATATTTCGGCATGTCGCAAGCCATCTGTTGAACGGCCTTGATAAGAAACAAACGCTGTTTGAATACCATCATTTGAAACGGTAGGCAAAATATCAGTGCGTGCAGCTGACGATAAGCGCTTAGCTTGTTGCAAGTTAACTGGGCTAAATTGTTTGAGCTTTAAAGTATATAAATTGACGTTAATTAACCCTTCTGCATGAGCTAATTGCTTAGTGACTGGGTTTAAATCCAGATCGGGAATAAAACCTATCGGTAAGTGGACCGTCTCTTGCTGGCCATCAAGCGATTTTAATCGCAAACTTTCGTTGCCGAGCCAAAAACTATGGCCACTTTCATGCCATTTTATTCCCCAGTATTCTTGCTCTCTTTGTTCTATTATTTGTTGATTGAAATTACTTAAATCTACTAAGCTTAACTGGTATTGCTGGTTGTTTTTCTCTACCAGTAACATCTGCTCTGTGCTTTTGTCTATGTCAAAAATAACGGGAGCGAACTCACCTACTTGTTGTTGTTCACTGATCACAGGCTTGGCATTTTCAAACACTATACTGAGTTTTTGTAATGTTGACTTATCGTTTAACCACTCTTGAAAATACAGTGTATTGTTATTAAGCCAATGGAGCTTTTGTCTACTGTAGCCTGGCTGGCAGTCATGAAAATAGCGATCAGGGTTGATCCGCCATGTTTCGATTGGATTTTTAACCGACATGATGCGAATCTCACAACTGATGGGATCATGGCGAAAATAGACTAACCAGTTACCATCGGGTGACCACTCGGGAGCTTCTTCACTATAACCAGTATTCTTTATGGTATGTACCGACTGAGTATGGGCGTCATAAACCGCTAAATCCATGTGTCGTCGGTCTTCACTAATTTGGCTAAATGCCAAATATTGACCATTAGGTGAATAGCGCAAAAAGCTTTCAGGCCCAGGTGTTGATGTCAGTCGAGATTCATATTGATAGCTTGGCACTTGTAAACTTGGCTGATTAAGTTTAAACACTAATAGAGTAAGTGAAACGGTAACAAACGCACTGAGTGCAGCGATGTAAATATAGCTATTTTTTTGGCGTTTTAATTGCTGGCGAATAGGTTCTGCTATTTCTGGAAATTCTATATCTGCGATAAGCTGATAGCCAACGCGAGGCACGGTTTTAATGAATCGCGGCGTTTCTTTGTCATCATGTAATGAACGACGTAATTGGGTAATTGCTTGGGAGACGGAATTATCACTGACTACAGTATCTTGCCAGATGCTGTCCATAATTTGATTTCTGGACACTGCATGACCGTGGTTGTCTATTAATAACTTTAATAAATTTAACTGCCTAGCTTCAATATCTTGCCATTGATTGTTAATCAGAAGTTTTAATGCGACAAAATCGACTTCTACTTCATTAACTTTCACTTTTTCGTATTGGTGATTAGGCATTAAATTATTATAAATTTTATAAACAATGAATGGTCAAATGTGATCACACAGAGTATGATAACTAAGCTTCTATTCTATGCTTGCTAGGTGTGTAGTGCAATTGAAAAACACGATAGTTTTTCAACTAGTTAACTGATTTTTGAAGCAATAAATATATATCAACACTAAAAATATAAATTCGATATATATCAATGAGTTAAAAAATACAATAAGCTCATTTGAAAACGTAAAGTTTTCTTCTTATTAGCGCGCTAAAAATTGATGAAAAAAAGAATAGTTAGGATATTGCATCTATGATTAATACCGTGCGATTCGTTGGACTTATTTCCGTTTTTTGTGCCGCTTTCCCTTTGGCTGCTCAGCAAAATAATAAGACTTCAACTTCAACAGATGAGCCGCTGGAAAACATTCAAATACGTGGCATTCGTGGCAGCATTGTTAAATCAATGAATACCAAGCGTTATAGTGATTCTATTTTAGACGCTATCACAGCTGAAGAGATTGGTAAGTTTCCCGATAAAAATGTAGCTGAATCGCTGCAACGTATCACTGGCGTCTCAATTAAACGGGTGCAAGGGGAAGGTGAACGTATCGGTGTTCGTGGTACTGCACCTAGTCAAAATAGAACCTATATTAATGGACAAAATATCGCTTCGGCAGACTGGTGGATATCATCTCAGCCTAATCGAGGCTTTAATTATACCTTGTTGCCTGCGGAAATAGTGAGTTCGTTGGAGGTTCATAAATCACCCCAAGCCGATCATGATGAAGGTTCTCTTGGTGGCTCGATAAATATTAAAACTCACGCGCCATTAGAAACAAAAAATAAAATGTTTATCGGTAGCGCACAATTACAATACAGCGACGTTTCTAATGAATATGATCCGCAATTATCGATGTTTTATAACTGGATAAATGCAAACGATAATTTTGGTGCATTATTTTCGCTTACCCGTCATCAACGGAGTTTACGTCGTGATGGTTTAGAGTCTTGGGGCTGGGCCGAGCGTAATTTTAATAAAGATCAACACGGTAATTTGCAGCAAACTTCGTCAAATGATGCCGATCTTGTCGGTATTTGGTCACCTGGTGGCGGAGGCTCAGCAATTTTTCAGCAGCAGCGAGTGCTCTCTAGTGCGATGATGTTGCTGCAATATCAGCCGAACTTAGATTGGAATATTGAACTCAATACGCTATTTTCTGAGCTTGAAGCTGACAACTCCAATCAAAATTTTTTATGGCAACCCAGCAATGTCTATGGACGTTCTGGCGTTGTCAGTGATTATCGTATTATTGATAATACATTAGCTTATGGTAAATATTCCAAAGTCCCGCTAGAAAACGCGAGTGGCTTGCCATTTAGTACTGCGATGGAAGCTATTTGGCGTCAATCTAAAATTGATACCAGCTTAATTCATTTATCGGTCGAACATAATGTCGATTACTGGCAAACCCAATATCAACTCGGTTTGACGAGAGCTTCGGGTGGCACCAGTAAAGATTTTACATCTCAATGGTCAGCAAATAGCGATTTCGTCGTTGATTTAACTGAACCGAGAAACATTATTACTGACTATGAAGTCAGCCCATTAGATGCCAATCAATGGCAAATTTCTGAAGTGCGCCAAGATGCATTAGATTCGACCGATCAGGAATTTTTCGCTCAGGCCGATTTTGAGCTCCAGCTCGACCAGCAATTTTTTCAGTCGATAAAATTTGGTGGTAAATATAAGTCGCACCAGCGCGAATTTATTCGTATGCGTTCAAAAAATGGTGGCTATCAACAGCTAGTGTCTGGGCTTGATTGGACATTAGCGGATTTTTCCCATGCTTTTCCTGAGCATTATTTATCGGGTATTGGCTCAAGCGATACTTTAAAAAATTATGCATACGCTGATGTTGACCAATTAAATCGTGCTTATAAAGCGCTAGCTTTAGTGCAAGGAGAGGAAAAACCCAGTAGTTTTGATATCACGGAAGACAGTTATGCCGGTTATGTTAAAGCCAATTTTTCAGGGGATGGTTATCGTGGTAATTTTGGCTTAAGGGTCGTGCATACCGCGCAAAATGCACAGGCATTTCAAAAGGTGGTTGAAACCGATAGTATTTTTGAAGAATATGTTTGGTCTACCACTGATAAAAACTATACTGATGTTTTACCAAGTATTAATTTAGCTGTTGATTTTACTCAAGATGTTGTTTTTCGATTATCAGCATCTAAGGTGATGTCACGACCTGAATATCATCATTTAATGCCATCGACTAATTACAATGTCACTCAGGCGCAAGGAGCGGGTGGCAATCCAAACTTAGATCCTTTTAGAGCAACCAATTTTGACTTAGGTATTGAATGGTATTTTGATGAAGCATCATTATTTTCTTTTGCCGCTTTTCATAAAGACGTTAAGTCTTTTGTTGATATCAAACGGTATCAAGAAACATATGAAGGGATTGATATGGTGATTAACCGCCCGGTTAACGGCAGTGGCGGTACTATCTATGGCTTTGAAGTTAACCTGCAAAAAGAATTATTATATGGTGTCGGAGTGATTGCCAACTATACCTTTGTCCAAGGTGAGCGCAAAGACTTGTTAACTGGTCGAGACATCGATATTCCAGGTAATTCAGATCATACGGTTAATTTAACCGCTTATTATGAGAATGACTGGCTCAGCTCGCGCCTGTCTTATAATTTCCGCACTGAGTTCGCAACAGGTGTAGGTGAAGAAATTACGGATGATTATGGACAATGGGATGTTAATTTATCGTTTTTACTTACGGATAATTTTTCTCTAGTGATTGAGGGAATTAACTTAAGTGATGAAATTAATTACACCTATGAACGTAACGAGTTTGCGCCTATTGGACTTTATCGTAATGGCCGTCGTTTCTATGCTGGTGTACGGATCAGCTATTAATTATTTTAGACGTCTATATAGCTAAATGCTAGTCAAGGTGAATTTAGTGTGCTAGAGTAGCGCTCAAATTTCTGGTGCCAGTTTGATCTCATCTCAAACGGCTTAAAAGGGAATGTGGTGCGCGCTTATTGCATACTGATAAGCACAATTCCACAACTGTTCCCGCAACTGTAAATAGAGCTGAATTTTATAACCACTGGCCTAGTGCTGGGAAGGTGAAATTCGGGCTATCTCTATGAGTCAGGAGACCTGCCAGAAAGTAATACAAATAGCCGTGCGGGTAACATGGTGGGTATATTTTTGAGCATTACATTCGCGAATGCTCACGAAACATTCCTTCTTCTGCCGCACATCATCTGTTGGTTAATGTGGTATTTATGGCAGCTGTTCAGATACAAGCTCGTGATTTAAATTGGTCGGTTGGCGATAAAAAAATTGTCGATCAGGTCAGTTTCACCGTGAATAAAAATGAGACGTTTGGCATTGTTGGGCCAAATGGTGCGGGAAAAACCTCGTTATTAAAATGCTTATATCAAGAGCACTGCTTAGCATCTGGGCAAGTATTATTAAGTGATATGCCACTAACGTATTTTGATCGTAGAGAAATTGCCCAGAAAATAGCAGTGGTCGGGCAGCAGCATGAAGCGGTATTTGATTTAACTGTTAATGATATCGTTAATATGGGGCTTATTCCTCATAAGAATCTCTTTGAACGTAATACCGATCATGACCGAAAAATTATCGAGCAAGCATTAGCGAAAGTGGACTTACTTGATAAGCAGCACCAAGTGTTTAATACCTTATCTGGTGGTGAGCAGCAACGTTGTTTAATTGCCCGTGCAATAGTGCAAGACCCACAAATTTTGATCATGGACGAGCCAACAAATCATCTAGATGTGTTTTATCAACATCAGATCCTCAGCTTAGTGAAAAAACTTGGTTTAACCCTGATCATGACCATTCATGATCTCAATTTAGCGGCGCAATATTGTGACCGATTGCTGTTACTGTCAAATGGCAAGGTGCTGGCGTGTGATACACCGAACGAGGTATTGACTGCGCCTTTGTTAGAGCAAGTGTTTCACCTTAATTGTTTAGTGGACGGAAACCCACTAACACAGAAAATGCGCGTTACTTTTGCAATGCCTAAAACGGGTGGTGCAAATGAATAATAAAGTGGCAATTTATCCTCGTTTACTGTTACTCACTGTGCTGGTGGTGTGTTCATTATTGCTGTCGATGGGCTTTGGCACTGCCGAGTTAGATTTTGCGAATGTCTGGCAGTGTTTGAGTGATCAATGTCAGCGACCCATTTATCAAACAATATTACTCGATATTCGACTGCCTCGCGTGCTGATGGGCTTTTTAGCGGGCTTTGCTTTGGCTGCAGCTGGGGCGCTAATGCAAAATGTTACCCGCAATCCGTTGGCCGACCCTTACTTATTCGGCATAGTTGCCGGTGCAGGATTAGGTGCAACACTATCAGGCTTACTTCCTCAACACTTACAAGCATTTTCGCTACCGTTAGCTGCATTTTTAGGTGCACTTTTTGCAGTTGCTATCGTTGTGCTGGTTATCGTTAATCATAATTGGCGTCGGATAGAGCATTTATTATTAGCCGGCGTTGCCGTGTCATTTTTGTTGAGTTCAATCACTAATTTTATTTTGTATTTTGGCGAAGCGTTTGCTAGTAACCGCGTGATTTTTTGGATGATGGGCTCGCTTGCCAGAGCTGATTATCAGGCCATAGCGTTAGTCAGCCCTGTAGTGTTGGCTTGTTCGGTTTTAGTACTTGTCTTTGCTCGTCAGCTAGATGCGTTATTACTCAGCGATGAAAGTGCGAGAACCTTAGGTGTTCATGTTGATCGTCTGCGCTTATTGGCGTTAGTGGTTTGTGCGGCAATGACCGCGATGATCGTTTCATACTGTGGTGGTATTGGTTTTGTTGGTTTGATGATCCCACATATTGTTCGACCCTTTATCGGTAAAACCACGGCCAAGTTATTTATTTGCTCCGGCTTAGTCGGGGGCGGATTTTTGGTTTGGGTCGATGTTATTGCGCGCACTATAGTACCTGGACAGGAAATTCCTATCGGTGTCATTACCTCGGTTGTCGGTAGTGTCTTCTTTTTATTTATCATGCGTAGGATGTAAGTAAGTGTTTACTGTGAAAGCATTATCATCGGCTGTTGGACATCAAGACTTTGTTGAGCAAATTAACAATAAAATCATCAATAAAACCAAACCGCCAGGGGCATTAGGGCAATTAGAAGCGCTGGCATTACAATTGGCGTTTGTGCAAAGTGTCGCCGACAATCAATGGTGCCAAACCATTAGCATTAAGCAACCGACTATGGTGGTTTTTGCTGGCGATCATGGCATTGCCGAGCAAAATGTAAGCATAGCGCCAAGCGATGTCACTCGTCAGATGGTCAGTAATTTTTTACACGGTGGTGCGGCCATCAACTGTTTTTGTCGTAGTAATGACATTGCACTAAAGGTTGTCGATGCCGGTATTAAAACCCCATTAGCCGACGCTGAAAAACTGCAAAGTGCCAATTTTATCGAGCAGCGCTTAGGTGCCGGCACTAAAGACATTAGTCAAAGTGCAGCAATGAGCGAGTTACAGGTAAACCAAGGACTCTCTTTGGGTAAGCAGCTGACTAATTCTTTAGTTGATAATGGCTGTAATTTTATTATGTTTGGTGAAATGGGCATTGCTAATACCAGTGCTGCTGCGGCAATATTTATGGCGCTCACCGGGCAAACCGCTGAGCAGTGTGTTGGGCAAGGCACGGGGATCAGCTCACAACAACTAGTTGACAAAAAA
>JBNKXM010000049.1:0-8974 GCA_050300315.1 Thalassotalea sp.
CCATTGCCGGCCAGCCTAGCAAGTTGATAATTTTAATGCCCCAATCTAAAGTAAGGTGAAACTCCGTTGTGCTCTTTTTGCTATGTAACTTTGATAAACTCGGCAAAATTACCGTGGCAATACCAATACCAAACAATCCTAAAGGAAATTCAAGCAAACGATCAGCGTAATATAACCAGCTCACTGAACCTTTTTCTAAAAAGGTCGCAATCTGAGTATCGAGCAATAAATTGATTTGTGTTACCGAGACACCAAATAATGCTGGCGCCATCAAACGTCTTATTTTACTGACCCCAGGTGAACGCCAAGCCCACTGAGGTTTAACTAATGCTCCTGCTTGATACAGAAATGGTAGTTGAAATAATAATTGAACCAAACCACCAATAAACACGCCCCAAGCTAATGCGTATTCTGGATTTGCAAACCATGCCCTGCCCCAAATAGCCATAGATATAATGCAAACATTGAGCAAAACTGGTGTAAACGAGGCAACAGAAAATCGCCCAAAGGTATTTAAAATTGCACCAGATAACGCCGTAAAACTAATAAACCAAAGGTAAGGAAAGGTAATTTTTAATAGACTTGAGGCAAGTTCAAATCGCTCGCCTGAACCATCTTTTAACGAATCAAGATAAAAACCAGGGCCAAATAGCATGACAATAAATGGTGATGCTATCATACCAACTATGGTGACTAGCGTAACGATCACCCCTAATGTTCCCGACACTTGCGCAATGAGTTGCCTTGTCTCTTTAGTGCCTTTGTCTATATCACCTTGATGATATTCACTTAACACAGGAACAAAAGATTGAGCGAACGCGCCTTCAGCGAATAAGCGTCTGAGAAAATTAGGAATTTTGTTTGCGAAGAAAAAGGCATCGGCTGAGCTTCCAGCCCCCATAATGTGCGCTATCACCATGTCTCTGATTAAACCGAGTACACGTGAAATTAACGTCATCGCACTGACTACTAAGCCCGACTTTACTAATTTTTTGCTCAAGCGTCTTCCTTTTAGCAATCTAATAATTAACAATTTAAAACCTGTTAATTATGCGGTGTTTTTACTTTAAGAAACAAGTCATTAATCCCTAAATGATCAAGCACCATGCAATAGATAACTTTCTTAAACAGATAATCCGCTGAAATATTAACCGCCAAGCAAGTAAGTCATAGGACAAATTAAAATAAAACATGGAAAAGATTTGACATTGACGCGAAAAAAAGGCATATTTCGTCGCCTTAAATTTAGGCTATATTATTTCATTTTAGGAGTTCACCTTGGCTAACTCAAAGCAAGCTAAGAAGCGCGCAGTACAATCAGAAAAGCGCCGTCAACACAATGCAAGCCGCCGTTCAATGATGCGCACTTTATTAAAGAAAGTATCCGCTGCAATTGAAGCCGGTGACAAAGAAACTGCAACAACTGAATTAGCAGTAGTTACACCAATTCTTGACCGCTATGCAACTAGAGGTCTTATTCACAAAAACAAAGCAGCACGTAGCAAAAGTCGTTTAAACGCAGCTATCAAAGCACTTTAATTTTTGTAATATGATATAAAATTAAAAACCGGCATTCGCCGGTTTTTTTATCTCTGTTATTCACCGTCTGTTGTTTACATCAAGCTTCTGCCATTTATTTTACAACAGCTGTTGCCAAGACACGTTTTTTTTTCTAGTCTCTAGCCGATAATTACAATAAGGCTAACGAATATGAAAATTTCTCAACTCGCCACTATCGTTATTTTGGCAACTGCTTCACTTTCAGGTTGCAACGATAAATCGACACAAATAACCAAACAAGCACCCGAACTTATCCAAAGTTATCAAGATCGCTTAGATATTTATCAATCAGTGACACTAACAAGCGACCTTTCTCATTTATCAGAAAATCAGAAAAAAATGCTGGCACTTTTAATAGAAGCCGCTGACATCATTGATGATTTGTATTGGAAACAAGCGTTTGCTATTGATAAATCAACGTTTTTGTCTTCAATACAAGATGAAAAAGTACGAACCTTTGCGCAAGTAAACTATGGTCCTTGGGATCGATTAGCAGGTGATAAACCGTTTTTCAAAGGCGTAGAAGATAAAGCTCTAGGTGCAGAATTTTATCCTCACGATATGACAAAAGCTGAATTTGAAAAATCAGATTTTCCAGATAAAAAAGGACTCTACTCATTAGTTAAGCGTAATAAAAATGGCGAGTTAACCTCTATCGCCTACTCTGAAGCGTATAGTGACGAACTGAACCGTATTGCCGCTATTTTAGAAAAAGCAGCGACATTTGCTGAAGATAAAGAATTTGCTAATTACTTAGTGATGCGAGCACAAGCATTACAGACAGACAATTATCAAGCGTCAGACTTAGCGTGGATGGATATGAAGAACAATCCAATTGATGTTGTCATAGGACCAATAGAAACCTATGAAGATCAGCTCTATGGCTATCGTGCGGCGTTTGAAGCGTATGTCTTAGTCAAAGACTTAGCATGGAGTGAACGACTTGCTAAATATGCGGCCTATCTGCCTGAACTACAAAAAGGCCTACCTGTCGATAAACGTTATAAAAAAGAAGTGCCTGGCTCTGATGCAGATCTGAACGCCTATGATGTTATTTACGTTGCAGGACATGCTAACGCAGGTGGCAAAACTATTGCCATTAACTTACCGAACGATGAACAAGTACAACTAGAAAAAGGGACTCGTCGGCTACAACTAAAAAATGCCATGCGAGCAAAATACGACGCAATAATGGCACCGATAGCCAAAACACTTATTGTTCCTGAACAGCAAAAAAATGTCACCTTTACTGCGTTTTTCGCCAATACCATGTTTCATGAAGTTGCCCATGGTTTAGGGATCAAAAATACCATTAATAATAAAGGTACTGTACGCCAAGCGTTAAAAGAGCATGCATCAGCACTTGAAGAAGGTAAGGCAGATATTCTTGGTTTATATATGATCCGTCAGCTATTAGATAAAGGCGTGATCACCGAAGGAAAACTTGCAGACTACTATACAACGTTTTTAGCAGGCATTTTCCGCTCAGTACGCTTTGGTGCAAGTTCCGCACACGGTAAAGCCAATATGGTACGTTTTAATTACTTTGCCAAACACGGTGCGTTTACGCGCAACGAGCAAGGTTTATACAGTGTGAATATCGACAATATGGGTAAAGCGATTGATTCTCTTTCGGCGCTGATCCTGCAAATACAAGGTAATGGTGATTATCAAGCCGTTGATACCTTAGTAAAAGAGAGCGGTATTATTAAAGATGAATTAGCCAGTGATTTAGCAAAATTAGAGACGGCTGGTATTCCAGTAGATATCGTTTTTAACCAAGGTAAGAAAGTCTTAGGGCTATAATCACTAGCAGAAAGCGATGATAATTCGCTGAAAATAAAAATAGCGGCTTAAAAGCCGCTATTTTTTTACTCTATTTCAAGCTATTCGTTAATCTCGTGCTCTGTAAGTTTGATATAACGCGCCATAGCGTTTGCATCTCCCCTATTTTGCTGGCAGACACTTTTTTGATATTGATAGCTGTATAGATCAAACCAGCTATCTAAAATTTGGCTATTACTGCTTTCCCCTAAAACCGCAAGCACCAGGGCTGCAACCTCAGCTGTTGCTAATTGGTTATTCCTTGCTGAATTACGGATCTGATACTTAGGTAGATAATCACTGGCAATTAGCTGCTGAGGATCGATAGATAACACAGGAAGTCCTTGTAAATATGGGCTCTTATTAAACATCTTTCTTGCTTCACGCCAACTGCCATCTAATAAAATAAACAATGGCTTTTTGCCCGGCAAGCGTTCAATCTGTTGATAGCAAACTTGCTGATTTTCGCCGGCATATTCTGCTGGGAATATAATAAACGGCTGATATTGTGTATCTTCAATAACATCAACTAATGCTTGATCAATCTCGGTTCTCGACCATAAAAACGCATGAGTGTCAGGAATGAGATCCGCTATCAGCTTACCTGTGTTACTCGGCTTTAGCACTTCAGTGTCATACATGAGTAATAAAAATGCCGCATCACTAACTAATTCCTTACGCAAATGACAAACACAATAAGCTTGTGCTAAACGACATAGCTCACAACGTATAACTCGTTGTCCTCGTGATTTATACGTTGTTGTTGAAAGACTTTTTCTAAATTGATAAAGCTGATGAACAGCATGCATGAATGGATTCTTATTAACGAGATGATCAAGCGCTATTATAAAAGATATTTAGGTCATAAAAAAGGGCGCTGTTAAAGCGCCCAACCTAGTCCAGAAAGATTACAAGTAACGACTAAATTTTATCTTTGTCCGATACAGACGCAGAGATAACGTCAAACGAAGCCATTTCGCTTATTTGTTCAGCCATTTGTTGCTCTAATTGATCGATTTGATAAACCGAGTAACACAAGGCTTCACCACGTTTTTCTAACTGCTCTCCGCGCGCTTCCATTTCGTGTTCAATTTGCTCGCCAAAATTTTCCATGCGTGTTTCAAAAGCGTCCATATCACCACCAGAAAATAACATTTCCTGACCAACAGCAATCAATAAGCTACCCATAGAGTTTTTTACCGTTTCTTCAACGACATTTTCGATACGCTCTTCAAATTCATCACCAAAAAAATCATCTGACAGATCACCGTGTTCATCAATGTAGAATTCTTTATCCGCGCTAAAGCGCTGGTCAATATCATTGCGGATCACATTTAGCTGAGTGGTCAATTCTTGTCCTAGGTCGTTTCCTTCACCTAGCAACTCATTAAATGCTAAATTCACACCTTCAATAGCAAGATTAATAGCATCTCCGGCAATCTCTTTCACTTCAGGTAACACAGCTCGAATATTAGTTGAATACTGAGTCACTAATGCTTGCTGAGCACTGTCTAAACCTATCTCTTGCCCATTAATAACTAAACGTTTGTTGTCAAAGATTTGGTAAAGCGGTTTATTATCACGGGAAAATTCAACTAAGGTTTTATTGATCCGCAATCCTGCATTCAAATCAACATCACATGAATCGCTTGAGATACTAGAATCATGAGCAAACGCAGACGTAGTAGAAAGTAAAATAGCTGTGGCAAGTAATGTTTTCATCGACATATCCTTTATTTAGAAATAAGTATTAACTTTCCTTTAGCTATTCAAAAGCAATGCCAAAACATAACCACTTGAATTAAAAGAATAATAATAAATTATCACTTGCAGACTGATTGTAAAAGCACACTATCAGTGTCAAATACACTATATGTTAGTGAATTACACCATCGAATATGAATGATTAAACACTAGTAGTAGAGATATGAGTAGAAGCGGGAATAATGATGAATTATAAATAAAAATTTCAGGCATAAAAAAAGGCAAGCACTTAGGCTTACCTTTCTATTAATTTATTCCTAGCTAATGCTAGGAGCTAAATTATAAAGCTACAATGTTTTCAGCTTGAGGACCTTTTTGGCCTTGAGAAACTTTAAATTGTACTTTTTGACCTTCAGCTAAAGTTTTGAAACCGTCGCCAGAGATAGCACTGAAATGTGCGAAAACGTCAGGACCAGATTCTTGCTCGATAAAGCCAAAACCTTTAGATTCGTTGAACCATTTCACTGTACCAGTAGTTGTATCAGACATGATAATATCCTATTTAATTTGAGTAATTTGCCCGAAGGCGGTATTGCAGGAAGTGTAACTATTACTTACTAAACAGGACGAGCTAATTCTAACTACGAAACGGTGTATATAAATAGTGGTCTTACTTTCTAGCTGAGTTGAATTCTATAGTGTTATTGCCAAGAGTCAAGCTATTTCGCAAGTAAGGGTATAATATGCGTAAACGTTTATCTAACCTTTACTTTATTATTGGTATCTCGACTCTTGATGATCAGCTCGTCATTTGCCTCGATGTGTTTCGACTTAGCCAATCTATCGTAAAGCAAGACGTTAACCGTAGCGGCAAGGTTCAGACAACCTATTGTTGGAACATAAACAACATGATCCGCTTGGTCGACTATCTCTTGACTCAAAGAACCATCCTCTGGGCCAAACAAGTACAACGCTTTTTCTGGATGACGAAAGTCAGGTAATGCAGTTGCCCCTTCCACCAATTCAACACAAACAATCGCCATATCTTTTGGTCGGGTGTTTATTAATGAATCAACTGCTACAAGGGGAATTTTAGCGCTAATATTTTTAGTATCAGTAGAAAACTTTGCCGCTTGTGCGTAACGCTTTCCGGTATAGATAACTTTATCCGCTTGATAACAACCTGCAGCTCGCATCACGGCGCCAACATTTGACGGGCTTTTAGGATTTGTTAGTCCTATTATGACTTGCGCATCATTATTTTTATTATCACTAAGATTAATGCTCACTTTTTGCCTTTATAGAATGACTTTACGTTATCAGCCGATTGTACCATTTTGTCATTGATTAACGGTATCAATAAACTCGTCATTAAATGTAGAAATTAAGCTAAAGAGCAAACCGTTAATCTGTAACAAGGTTCCACATATCACTATCTTAGTGATAATTTGTTACATTTTATCAACACGCTACTCATTTACACGATGAACTTTCACATTACCCATAAGTCAAATATTGGCAATACTAACTAGCTAAACGACATGGATATTTATGAACAATCATTTAAGAAAACTTTGGCACGAAAATAAATCATTAATCACCTTTTTATCGCTGATGTTGGTTTTTAGAAGCGCGGTTGCCGATTGGAATGACGTGCCAACAGGATCGATGCAACCAACTATCGTTGAAGGCGACAGGATCTTAATTAACAAGCTCGCCTACGATATAAAAATACCATTTATCAATCAGTCTCTCGTTAAACTCGATGAACCTCAAGTCAACGATATCATCATTTTTGAATCAAAAGCGGCAGATAAGCGTTTAGTAAAACGTGTTATTGGCATCCCTGGTGATGTTATTGCGATGAATAACAATCAACTGATCATCAACGGTAAGCCTGCTAGTTACCAGACATTAAACAGTGATCAACATAAAGTAACCTATCTAGAGAGCATTGCTGGCAAAGCTCATAAAATTCAATTATTACGTCAACATTCACCGTTAGCTAACTTTGCCGCGGTTAAAGTGCCACAAGGCCACTATTTAGTGCTAGGAGATAATAGAAACAACAGTGCAGACTCGCGAGTAATAGGCTTTGTTCCTCGTGAGGAGATTATTGGCCGCTCAAACAAAGTTGCCTTTTCAATTGACTACGACAACTATTTATTACCGCGTACCGAACGTTTATTTAGTCAACTTTAATGGCTTAACTTAACACTTTGTTAAACTCGGGCAAGGATTACATAAAATAACAACTCGATTACAAAAAACTACTTGTTGTTATTTCCTTGCCTCACTATCATCACCTTTCAATAAAAATCATCCCCTTCATCAAATAAAAGCACATATATACATGAAAAAATTTATCACCCCAATTGTTATCGCACTAGCCGTAATTAGCCCTTTATCTCAGGCAACCATAGTTGAATTTCAAACCTCACATGGCAATTTCAAAGTAAATTTGCATGATGAAACCACGCCAAAAACTGTCGAGAACTTTCTTAGTTATGTCACAGAAGGAAAATACGACAATACGATTATTCATCGCACTGTCAGTGATTTTGTGGTCCAAGGCGGTGGCGCTAAGTTCGAAGGCACTTTGCCACCTACATGGATAGAAGTCGGTGCCAGCATTACTAATGAACCTGTCTATTCAAATGTCACCGGCACCATCGCTATGGCAAAACAGGCGGGTAAAATAAACAGTGCCACTAGCCAATGGTTTATTAATTTAAAAAATAATGCCGCGACACTTGACCCAATAGATGTCTATGGCGGCGGCGCATATGCAGTATTTGGTGAAGTCATCGATGATGGCATGGACGTTGTTAATGCTATTGCGGCTGTAGGTCGTTGCAACACTGGCTATTCTGGTTTTCTAGAGTTGCCTATGCCAGATTATCAAACGCAATGTGCTGACACAAATGCCGTACCTGGCCAAGAAAACTTTATCACTGTCTATCAAGTTGTCGTTTACGATAGCACGGTAAGCACCGATGCTTCATTAGCTTCAGTGAAAAATACTCGCTACAAAGAAAATGAACAAAGTGATAATGATAAAAGTAGCGGAGGTGGAGCTAGCAGCTATTGGTTACTACTGCTTTTATCGCTTAGCAGATTGTTAAGACGAAAATAACTAGCACTTGCTACTAATAAAAGCGTTTTACTAAAAAAAGAGCATCCATTTGGATGCTCTTTTTTTAGTTGACTGATGATAATATCTGACAATCACTCATGATAAACGGATAAATGATTAGCCAGTTTCACTTCTATCATCAAGCTAGCCACCTAGCACTAGCACCTAGTTAACAGTGAACTCTCTCAATTAGCCCTGTAGTTTTTTAGTAATATGATGCGAAGCAGCTGCAGTGAAAACTACGTCGGTCGAACTATTTAGCGCCGTTTCAGCTGAGTCTTGAATAACACCTATGATAAAACCTATTGCAACTACCTGCATCGCAATATCACTATTGATACCAAACAAACCACAAGCAAGTGGGATCAACAACAATGAGCCCCCCGCAACGCCAGAAGCACCACATGCAGATACTGACGCAACAATACTTAATAAAATTGCCGTGCCAAAATCGACATTAATTCCTAAGGTATGAGCCGCTGCTAAGGTTAATACCGTAATGGTGATTGCAGCCCCCGCCATATTAATGGTTGCCCCTAAAGGAATAGACACTGAGTAAGTATCTTCGTGTAACTCAAGCTTTTCACAAAGCTCCATATTAACTGGAATATTCGCTGCTGAGCTGCGAGTAAAAAACGCGGTTATCCCTGAGCCTTTTAGGCAAACAAAAACTAATGGATATGGGTTTTTACGCATGATAACAAAAACGATTAATGGGTTAACCACCAAGGCAATGATCAACATAGCGCC
>JBNKXM010000050.1:0-8959 GCA_050300315.1 Thalassotalea sp.
ACTAAAACTAACAAGCCAATCAACTGCGCCCAAACCAGATAACACTGCCATACGACGATCAACGGGATTCACTGGTCTACCTGCACCTTTTAAGCGCTTGACCGATGCATCATCATTGACCGCAACAATCAATCTTGTGCCTAATTTAGCGGCATTTTGTAAATATGAGACATGACCTGCATGCAGAATATCGAAACAACCATTGGTCATAACGATTTTCTCACCACGAGCTTTTGCCATTTGCACGGCAATCTTTAATTGATCTTCACTAACCACACCAAAGCCACTTTCTTGTCCGGTGTGTAAGGCATTTAGTAGTTCAGCTTCGCTAACGCTTGAGGTACCTAACTTACCAACGACAATACCAGCAGCAATATTTGCTAATGCACTTGCCTGAGGAAAATCAGCTTTAGCGGCAACCGCCAGCGCTAATGTTGCAATTACCGTATCGCCCGCGCCAGTCACGTCATACACTTCTTTAGCTTGCGTCGGCAAGTGAAACTCTTCGTGGTCTCGACGCAATAATGTCATACCATGCTCACTACGCGTCACCAAAATCGCATCAAGATCTAATTCGCTTAGCAATTGCTGACCTTTAGCAACAATCTCTGCTTCATCACGACACTCACCCACAATATCTTCAAATTCAGCCATATTAGGCGTAATAATATTCGCGCCCGCATACTTAGAAAAATCGCTACCTTTAGGATCAACCAGCACTGGAATCTGATGCTTGTTCGCTATTTGGATTAACATTTGAACGTCTGATAATGTGCCTTTATCATAGTCAGACAATAACAGCACATCATGTTGTGCAACTAACGCTTCTACTTTATCCGCTAATGATTGCTTATCAACATCTTGCAAAGACTGTTCAAAATCCAAACGGATCAATTGCTGGTTGCGGCTCATCACTCTAAGCTTAGTGATCGTTGGGATCTGGGCATGCTTATCAAATTGACAAGCAATATTCATTGCGCCTAAGTGAGTTTCTAGCGTTGACGCCGCTTCGTCCTCACCTGTGATGCCAACTAAGGTGACCCTACCGCCAATCGATGAGATATTGAGCGCAACATTCGCTGCCCCGCCTGGTCTATCTTCATCCTGATTTATTTTTACCACAGGCACGGGCGCCTCAGGGGAAATACGTTGAGTTGGTCCATACCAGTACCGATCTAGCATGATATCGCCAACCACTAATACGCTTGCTTGATTAAAAGCGGGAAGATCTACTTTCATCCTGTGTCTCTAAACAGATATAATGTCGATAGTGTACCACATGAAATTCAATGAGTTGAAATCATCCCGTGAGTAAAAATAAAGTTTTACAACCTAATTTTAAGTTTTCGTTCTTAATGCCAAAGTACTGGCTAACCTGGCTTGGGGTCTTTATCCTCTATAGCATTTCGTGGTTACCCTATAAATTTCAATTATTTTTAGGACGTCAAATCGGACGATTATTGTTTGCTATTGGTGGCAGTTGTAAAAAAGTAGCGCAGCGTAACCTTGAATTATGTTTCCCTGAGATGTCCGAGCAAGAGCGTCAAACCATTTTAAAGAAAAACTTTGAAAATACCGGCATTGCTTTACTCGAAACTGGCATGGGATGGTGGTGGCCTGAATGGCGTATCAAACGTAAGTGTACCGTTAAAGGACTTGAACACTTAGAACAAGCACAAAAAAATGGCAAAGGCGTCTTACTACTTGCCATGCATTATTTAAGCGCGGAAATTAACTGTCGTGGTATTGGTACTGGTCATCCTATGGTGGTCTTTTATCGCCCACATAATAACCCGTTGATGGAATATTTTCAGTTTCGTGGCAGAGGCCGCTCAAATAAATATATGTTAGGTAAACGAGACGTTAAAGGATTATTAAAAGCGCTCAATGACGGCGAAGCATGTGTTTATCTTCCCGATCAAGACTATGGTCGTAACCGGAGTTTATTCGTGCCGTTTTTTGCGGTACCAGATGCGGCAACAACCACAGGTACGTTAATCTTTGCTCGCAATAAAAATACCCAATCGCATATCTTGATCCCAACCCGTAACGACGACGGCAGTGGCTATACTATTGAAATTAAACCTAAGTTAGAAAATTTTCCAACCGGTGACGATGAAGCCGACGTTATCCGGGTCAATCAAGAATTAGAGCAAGCGATTTTATATAAGCCAGAGCAATATATGTGGTTGCATCGTCGCTTCAAAACCAGACCGAATAAAGATGATCCATCATTGTATAAATAACAAGTTTTCAGTATGGTATATAATAAGTTATATATTTAACGTTTTATCAGACTGTTAGCGTATGTTATTTTGGCTTAAAAATATTGTTTTTCTCATCCTGCTGATCGCATTGGCGTATTATTTAATCGCCAATGAAGAAGAACTATTTTCCAAAACACCGCAAGAAGAAATAATCGAAGCGCCTGTTGAAAAAGGCGCTGTTGCAACAACCGCCACCCAACCAGCGGTAAATATTAAACAAGACAACAAAGCCGCAGAAGGTTTATCTCGCTTTTATGCGAATTTGCGTGGCGAAGATGACAGCAAAGGCCCAGTTGTTAGAAATAATATTGTGTATTTACCTGAGCCAAAAGGGGATTTAGTTGAAATCCTCGAAGCCAAGCGCTTAACCACTCGCCCGTTACGCCGTAACTGGAAAGGTGCAGCAGATAATCGCCCATTTAGAAAAGGGCAAACCTTAAATCAGAAATTACATGAATATGCAGCAGAACAAGGCCTTGAAGTGATCTGGTGGCTAAATCGTGATTTTATGATCAAAGACCCGTTTAGAATAAATAGCGACATTATCGATACGGCATACCGCGTCGGACATGCCATAGGTGGCCATTTTCAAGATGGTCTAAAAACCTACTTTTGCTATCAACAACGAACGATCGTATTGATCGAAAAAGATCTGGCATACTTAGACGAAGAGTGTCAGTTATTGCCACAGAAAAAACGTGCAAATTAATCATTTACACGTTAATAGCTAGTTCACTAATTTAATATAAAAACTGTTCAACAATTGCCGTGATTTCTGCACTATCTGCTTGATACGCTTGTCGCGGCATATTAATCGCCTGATTTTGTAAGCTCGCACGGTGACCAAAATCTCTTAGCCGACAATACTGACTGATCAATTGTTTTTTCTGTATTTTAGAAATCAACGAGGCTTTAGCTAGCGCATCAAACAATCGAATATTATCGGAATGTTCACAAATATTCGGGTATTGAGCACTATAATTTAGCGTAAGAAACTGTGCTAAGAACTCAATATCAACAAGCCCTCCAGGCCCTTGCTTAACATCAAAATATTCATCATTTGAATGATCTAAATGTTCGCGCATTTTATTGCGCATTTTTACCACTTCGCTACGCAACTCGTTTTCATCACGTGCTGTTGCCAAGATACTATGACGAATAGCGTTAAACTGCTGGCGAATATTCGTTTGACCATAGACCACGCGGGCCCTAACTAACGCTTGATGTTCCCATGTCCAGGCTTCTTCTCGCTGATATTGTTCAAAAGTATTAATATTAACCACTAATACCCCTGAATTACCCGATGGACGCAAACGCATATCCAATTCATATAAGATGCCACTGGACATATTAGTATTGAAAATATGCATAATACGTTGTGCTAATTTGGCATAAAACTGAGTGACAACGACCGATCTTTCACCATTAGTTACATCAGTTATCTGGCAATTATGGATAAACACTAAGTCAAGATCTGAGCTATAGCCAAGTTCAAAACCACCCGTTTTACCATAGCCAATAACAGCGAAGCCTTTATCATCGGTATCAGCTAACGAACTAGGCACACCAAAACGCGCCGTTACATGTTGCCATGCCATTGCAACCACTTCTGCGATAATAGCCTCCGCTAAGGCGGTTAAATGATCACTAACTTTAGTGATTGGCAGCACACCAACAATGTCAGCAGCGGCAATTCTCAGCTGTTGCGCCTGTTTAAATTGACGTAAGGCATCCATCTGGCTTTCCAAATCATCTTCAGGAATACGCAACAATGCTTGCCTTAAATCAGCTTGGTAACTCGATAACGCTGGAGGATTATTGAGTAATTTAGGGTCGATTAATTCATCCAACAATATTGGATATTTCGCAATATGTTCTGCAACCCAACTGCTTTGCTGACAAAGTGTCACAAGGTGATGCAATGCACCTTGGTTTTCATACAACAATTCCAGATAAGCGGTACGAGTGACAATTTTATTGATCACCAATAGCGTTCGCTCAAGCGTTAATTGGTCGCCATCACTCGTTGCTATATCACTTAATAACAAAGGCAGAAGCTTATCTAATACGTGACGGCCACGATTGCCAATTGCTTTTTTCGTTAATTCTACCTGAAAATCAGAGAGCAATTGCCAAACTTTCTCTGCTTGCCAATTTGCTTGATGACGGCTGATCCATTCACACGCTTCATCCGCTTGAAATTCTCCGCTCCATAAGGTTTGCCAGTGCTGTTCTTCATGGTCGTGTTTGGGACTCTCTTCACCAATTAATACAACAAACTCCTGATGAACCGCCGACATTAATTTGTGTAAATGCGTTAAAAAATCAGTCCAGGTAGGAAATTGTTCTACCCCTAAAACCTGAAGAATACGCGCTTGGTCTAAGCTATTGTCGGGCAAGGTTTGCGTTTGCTTATCATCAAGCGCTTGTATGATGTTTTCAACTCGACGTAAAAAGCGATACGCTTGCTCTAATACCTGCTTGCTATGCTCACTCAATTCATTATGTTCAACCAGCAAGGGTAAAACCATCAGTAAATTTCGTTGCTGCAATGCACTAATACGACCACCGCGAATCAGCTGAAAAACTTGTGCGATAAATTCAATTTCTCGGATGCCACCGGCGCCTAATTTAATGTTATTAGTGAGTTGCTTACGACGAACTTCTTGGGCAATCATAGATTTCATTCGCCGCAAACTGTCGATAACACTAAAATCAATATAGCGACGATAAACAAACGGCCGCAGCATGTTTGACAATATGCCGTGATACTCCCCTTCACCGATCAAACGCGCTTTAAGCATGGCATAACGTTCCCAGTCTCTACCTTGCTCTTGGTAGTAATCTTCCATCGCACTAAAACTCAACACTAACGGACCACTGTCGCCAAACGGCCTTAAACGCATATCGACACGATAAACAAAGCCATCAACCGTTGGTTGATGCAACGCGGCAATTAATTTTTGTCCTAAACGAATAAAAAATTGCTGGTTATCAAGCGAACGGCGTGCACCTTGTGTTTCACCTGCCTCTGGATAGACAAAAATCAGATCGATGTCAGAAGAAAAATTCAGCTCTTTACCACCTAATTTTCCCATGCCGTAAACCAATAGTGGCTGAGCCTTACCTAGTTTATTTGTTGGTACGCCCCACTTTTGCTGGCAAAAATCAGTTAACCATTCAAGTGCTGATAAAATTAACGCATCGGCAAGTTCTGATAAACGTTTTAATGATTCATCAAGTTCGATGTCAAGCACGAGATCGGCAAATGCGATAATCACCATTTGCTCTAAACGAGATAAGCGTAATTGTTTATGTAGTTGTTCTTCACTTTCACAACGATTGATTGCTGTCGATACTAACTGCCGATAGTCCGGCGTTTGCGCTTGATAAACACATCCGTCTAAAAATAGCGCGACAACTCGTTCAGGTGCCTGTAAACAACTGCGCAAAATAAAATCGCTTAGCGTAATTGCCTTTTTAAAATCAGCTAGACATTGCTCGCTGGCTTGTGAAACAAACGATTGAGCAATTTCTGCGTACTGCTCACTAAATTGTTGCCAGCTTTTTTCTTGTTGCTCCTGCAAACAAGGAAAAGAAAATGTCGTTAAGGGTTTGGTCACAATTGCCTCTGAAAATAAAATAAACAAACGCTTAAAACTCAGCGTGTTGAAAATTATGATACAATCATTTCAATAAAAAACGTTGGACATATTATGTCAACGATGATATTAATGAATGATAACCATAGCATTTTTGAGGGAACTATGGCAGAAATGCAACACTTTAAAAAGCTACTAATTGCGCTTTTATTGATCTTATCCGGCTGTTCAGATCCGGTTTTAGAACAAATTGCTCAACAAAAGCCAATCACCGAACAGCGAATTGAGCAATTAGCCAATGCGTTAGCACAAGGTCAGGTGCGCAATGCTAAGCTGATCAGTACTTATGCGCAAAAACTAAGAGCCAGTAAGCCTGAGCTATCCGAGCTAATTGATGAATTTGCTAAAGACGCAACCACTCAAGGGCCTATGTATAAAGCCTTAGTCGACCGTTTAGCAACCGTTAACAACCAGCCGCAGATGTTTGCCAATAATCAAGCGATTTACGAAGAGTTACTCAATATCTATCAAGCCGCCGATCCGGTGTTATATTCTGACGCGCTAAGCGATCCGTTAAACGTATTGGCAGACATGTCAGACGGGCAATTACCGCGAGTCAATGCATTATCGAAAGCGCAGAGTATACAAGCGAATAATGCTCAGGACTTTGGTGTTGGTGAACAATTAGTCGGCAACCCTAGTTATGGTCAGTGGCGAACGGACAGCAGCGGCATGTCATTCTGGGCTTGGTATGGCATGTATTCAATGATGGATAATCTCTTTAATTCTCGTCGTAACCGCATCTACTATGATCAGTGGGGCGCTAACAGAAACTATAGCTACTATAATGACTATGGCCGCACACGTTATAGTTCGCCAAGCCAACTAAAACAACAAACAGAGCTTGACACTCGTACTAAAAAATCATTTGCCAGCCGCGGGCAGAAGTATACCAGTGCCTATAGTAAAAACAGAACAGGCTCTTCTAGCTTGTCTGGACAAAGTAAAAGTGCGCAAACCAGCGCCAAACGATTTGCATCAGGTGCTAGCAAGCCAAGCGCATTCGCAAAAAAATCATCCTACTCAAAAAACGCCAGCTTTAGAAACAGCACTAGTACCACTTCACGTAGTTTTAGGCGCGGAAAATAACGGGACGGTCGCAAGGAATAATTATGAATACACTATTTGAAATTACCGGCTTAAACATTGATTTACTTATTTATTTAGTCATCGATATCTCTATCGCAATTGCGCTGCTTGGCGCAATGAAATTTATCACTGGCCTATCGGCAAAAGTCAACGCTACCGACGAATTATCAAAACAGGATAACTTTTGCATTTGGTATTAGTGTCGCCGGCAGTGTTGCCGCATTAGGTATTGTATTAACCGGTGCTATTACTGGTGAAAATGCCCCAAGTTTTCGCTTAGAAATTATTGGTATGCTGTCTTACGGTTTGCTCGGGTTGATCCTGATTAAAATTGGTCGCGTCATCCACGATCGATTAGCGTTAAATAAAATCAATAAAACCGAACAGATCAAAGCAAGAAATATCACGGTTGCCTTAGTTGATGCCGCAGGAGCAATTGCCACAGCCATTATTATTCGTGCGGTATTATTATGGGTAAACGGCTTAAATATCAGTACATTTATTGCCATTATCTCTGGCTTTATTGTTGCTCAAACCATGCTGGTCTTAGTAACGCGCTTAAAAGAAAGACAATACGCACGTGATAACCAAGCCGCGAGCATGCAAGCAGCATTTGCCGATGGACAAACCGCATTAGCTATTCGCTATGCTGGCCAAGTGATCAGCACTGCATTAGCCGTAACTGCCGCTAGTCATTTCCTTGTCTATAGCGCCGATGCCTTACTTGCTAACCTAATTGGTTGGTTAGTCTTTAGTGTTATTATGACAATATTAGTGGCGCTATTAACCTCATTGGCTAAACGTATTGTGCTATGGGGAATAGATTTAGTTGAGGAAGTCGACCAACAGCATAATATCGGTGTTGCAAGTGTCGAAATGGCAATTAGCATCGCCATTGCACTGATCCTTACCGCACTGATGGCATAAGGTAAAACGCTACTGTAGCCCAAAAAGTGAACACATTTAACAAAAAGCAGCTCTTTGTCCATGACGCTCTGTTGATCATCACCATGGCGGTACTTGCCGGCTGTGGATTGGTCTATGAGTATCTGCTGTCTCATTATGCTGGTCGTGTGTTAGGCATCATGGAAAGTGCCATATACAGCATGATTGGCTTGATGATAGTCGCCATGGGCTTAGGTGCTTTTGCCGCCAGAAAAATCCGTTGCGCATTTAATGGTTTTGTCTGGTTAGAATTAATTATTGCGTTGTTAGGCAGCTCAGCAATTTTGATCATTGCCAATTTAATCGCAGCCACACAATTATTACCTCAGATATTAGCCGACACTTTCACTCTGCCGCCAGATGCTATGCCGCGAGGCGGCTTTTTCAAACAACTCAGCATATTAGCATTTAATAGTCCGTATTTTTTTGGTCTGCTGCTTGGTTTTTTCATTGGCATGGAAATCCCGCTGATCGCAAAAATTCGTGAACAATTACATCAAAAACATTTAGCCAATAACTTAGGCACCATTTACGGAGCAGACTATATCGGCGCTGGGATTGGCGCGGCAATCTGGGTGCTGTTTTTATTATCCATCGACATCAGTAAAGCGAGCGCATTAACGGCAACCTTGAATTTATCTGCAGGTTTTGTGTTTATTTTTTATTATTGGCAACGCCTCAATTGGCGAAAAACCTTATTAGTCTTACACGGCATTTTACTGGTTGGCATAGTGTTAATTTATCAACAAGGTAATGGTTGGCTAAATAATTTAAGTAACCTACTGTACCTCGATAAAGTTGTTTATACCGAAAAAACACGCTATCAACAGCTCACGTTTACCCAACGTAATATCGGCATTGAACAAGCGCCTATTATTAATTTTTATCTTAATGGACGATTACAATTTTCATCTGCCGACGAACATATCTACCACAGCTACCTTGTTACCCCAGTTTTAGCTGGCTCTGCACGTCAAGAGAATATTTTGATCATTG
>JBNKXM010000051.1:0-8940 GCA_050300315.1 Thalassotalea sp.
CTGAATTACACTCAACCGGCTCGCATCAGTTCCCTTGATGACAACGTCCGCTTTTTTACCCGGAGGCACGTTCATTTCACCACGAATATTACGTACGGCAATAATAAATTGTTTAACCCATTCCAAATCACCACTGGCTTGCGTATCCACTTGTTGCTGATCGTACTGAGGGAACTGTTGGATCATGATGCTGTCACCTGTTTTAACAAAACTGGTTAACGGCACAACACGTTGCCAAATAGTTTCGGTAATAAATGGCATAATAGGGTGCATCAGTCGTAGCAAGGTTTCTAATGTTTCCACAAGAGTTTTACGTGTACCACGTTGCTGCGCATCACTGCCTTTAAACAATACTGGTTTTGTCAGTTCTAAATACCAGTCACAGAACTGATTCCAGGTAAATTCGTACAGTGCTTGCGACGCCAAATCAAAACGGAACTGAGCAAATGCGTCATGAACTGTTTTAATGGTTTGCTGTAGTTGTGATTTTATCCAACGATCAGCAAGAGAATACTCAAGGTCTTGGTTGGTTAAACCACAATCATGCTCTTCGGTATTCATTAATACGTAACGGCTGGCATTCCATAACTTATTGCAGAAGTTACGATAACCATCTAAACGTTTCATGTCCCAGCTAATATCACGGCCGGTTGATGCAACTGAAGTTAATGTGAATCGCAGGGCATCTGTGCCGTGTGCTTCAATACCTTCAGGGTATTCTTTTTTCGTTAGTTTGGTAATTTTTGCCGCTAATTGCGGCTGCATCATATTACCAGTACGTTTTTCCAATAAATCATCTAAAGAGATGCCGTCGATCATGTCGAGCGGATCAACAACATTGCCCTTAGACTTACTCATTTTGTCGCCGTTTTCATCACGAATGAGACCGGTAACATAGACTTTCTTAAATGGTACCTGAGGCTTGCCATCTTCATCTTTGATGAAATGCATGGTCATCATGATCATCCGGGCAACCCAGAAGAAAATAATATCAAAACCTGTCACTAACACATCGGTAGAATGGAATTTTTTAATGTCTTCTAAATTATTTGGCCAACCTAGTGTTGAGAAGGTCCATAACGCTGAAGAAAACCAGGTATCTAATACATCATCATCTTGCTTTAAGTTAACCTCATTGCCAAGGTCATACTTAGTGCGTACTTCTTGCTCTGAACGTCCAACGTAAACCGCGCCGTTGTCATCATACCAAGCGGGAATTCTGTGACCCCACCATAATTGACGAGAGATACACCAGTCTTGAATATCACGCATCCAAGCAAAATACATGTTTTCATATTGCTTAGGAACGAACTCGATATCGCCTTTTTCCACGGCTTCTACCGCAGGTTTAGCTAATGGCGCTGCACGTACATACCATTGATCGGTTAATAACGGCTCAATTATAACACCAGAGCGGTCACCATATGGTGCAACGAGATCATGATCTTTAATGCTATCGAGTAAGCCTAATTGCTCAAACTGTTCAACAATGGCTTTACGCGCGTCGAAACGATCTAAGCCAACAAGATCGGCAGGTAATTCACTCGAATAAACATCACTGACTTCACCGTTAGTATCATAAACTTCAGCATTGGCTAGAATGGCAGCGTCTTTATCGAAAATATTGATCATCGCTAAACCACAGCGCTTGCCAACTTCATTATCGTTAAAATCATGGGCAGGTGTGATTTTCACACAACCTGTGCCTTTTTCCATATCAGCATGGTCATCGCCAACAATTGGGATCAAGCGATTAACCAAAGGTAATAGAACTTGTTTGCCAATTAAGTCTTTATAGCGTGGGTCTTCTGGATTAACCGCAACGCCAGTATCACCCAGCATAGTTTCTGGACGCGTGGTGGCAACCACTAAATAATCGAGACCTTCTGCGGTTTTTGCTCCATTTGCTAACGGATAACGCAGGTGCCACATGTGGCCTTTTTTGTCTTTATTTTCTACTTCTAAATCAGAGATGGCGGTGTGGAATTTTGGATCCCAATTCACTAAGCGTTTACCGCGGTAAATTAAGTCTTCTTCAAACAAACGGACAAACACTTCTTGTACCGCTTCTGACATACCATCATCCATGGTAAAGCGTTCGCGCGTCCAATCGATAGAGTTACCTAAACGGCGCATTTGTTCACCGATAGTGCCACCCGATTGTTCTTTCCACTGCCAGATCTTGTCGATAAATGCGTCGCGACCGTAGTCGTGACGGGTTTTATCTTCTTCTGCAGCAATCTTACGCTCGACCACCATTTGAGTCGCAATACCTGCATGATCGGTACCTGCTTGCCATAAGGTATTTTTGCCTTGCATGCGTTGGTAACGAATTAAGGTATCCATAATGGTTTGTTGAAAGGCATGGCCCATATGCAAACTACCAGTGACATTTGGTGGTGGGATAGCGATACAGTAACCGTCACCTTCACCTGTCGGGCTAAAGTAACCTTGTTCTTCCCAACTTTGGTAAAGCGCTTGTTCAATGTCAGAAGGATTAAATGTTTTTTCCATCAGAATAACTACTTAACTATTAAAAATCTTACGATGTTTGTTTACTGGTTGCAGGCTGATTATCTACCTGAAAACCTAATTGACGATACGCTTTAAAGCGCTCTCTGGCACTTTGTTTGAGCTGTTCGTCACTGGGAACAAAATCGATGATTTGTGAAAATTGATGAGCAAAGTGTGGCACTGTGCTCGTTAAATTAATTAATACAGGTCTGCGATTTGTTGGTGCTTGCCAACTGATCTCAACCGCCGAACCTTGTTTTGTACCTTCACCTATTAAGTTGTGAGGAACGAAACTGTCTGGTTCGAAAGACCAAAGTAGCTCATCAATTTGATGAGCTAGCTGTTGATCTTGACAATAAATGAATACTCGCTGGTTTTGACGATAATAATGCGCTGCTTGAAAGCAAGTATGGAGCATCGCAAGTTGTAGCTTTTGCTCACTGTTATCTTCGTCCAACAAATAAAACATGACTTGAGTATTCATAAATGACTTACTTATTCGCCTTGTTCAGCACCTGATTTATTGAGTATATATTGTGTTAACATACTCACAGGGCGTCCAGTTGAGCCTTTATCTTTACCACCACTGCGCCAAGCAGTACCGGCAATATCTAAATGTGCCCAATGGTATTTACGGGTAAAACGCGATAAAAAGCAGGCGGCAGTAATGGTACCAGCGGCGCGGCCACCTAAGTTAGTGAAGTCGGCAAACGGGCTCTCTAACTGCTCTTGGTATTCTTCCCATAAAGGCAGGCGCCAAGCGCGGTCACCACTTTGCTCCGACGCATTAAGTAACTCGTGCGCAAGTGGGTTATGAGTACTGAGTAATCCTGTTGCATGTTTACCTAGTGCAACGACGCAAGCACCAGTTAAGGTGGCAACGTCGATCACGGACTCGGGCTCAAAGCGTTCAACATACGTTAATGCATCACACAGTACTAAGCGTCCTTCAGCGTCGGTATTTAATACTTCGACCGTTTGACCTGACATGGTTGTCAGAACATCACCTGGACGATACGCGTTACCACCTGGCATGTTTTCACATCCAGCTAAAACGCCAATAACATTGATGGGTAGATCTAATTCGGCGAGCGCATGCATAGTACCCAAGACACTTGCTGCCCCGCCCATGTCATATTTCATTTCGTCCATCGCTTCGCTTGGCTTAATTGAGATACCGCCGGTATCAAAGGTTAGGCCTTTACCCACGAGCACGATAGGATGAGCATCTTCTTTACCACCATTATATTTGATGACGCTCATCATAGATTCATTGGCCGAGCCGCGACCAACGGCTAGGTATGACCCCATGCCAAGCTCAGCCATTTGTTTTTCATCAATGATTTCGGTAGAAATTTTTTGATAGTCATTCGCTAAAATACGCGCTTGTTCCGCTAAATACGCAGGATTACAAATATTAGGTGGCATGTTAGCGACATTCTTACAGGTATTAATTCCTTCCGAAATAGCTAAACCATGAGCAATGGCACGTTCACCTAATGGTAATTCACGGCGTGTAGGCACGTTAAAAACGATTTTACGTAATGGGCGACGAGGTTCAGCTTTACGCGTTTTTAAGCTGTCAAAGCTATATAAACAATCTTGGGTTGCTTCAACCGCTTGGCGTACTTTCCAATAATTGTCTCGACCTTTTACATGTAATTCAGAGAGGAAACATACGGCTTCCATCGAACCAGTTTCGTTTAACGTACTGATAGTTTTACTAATAATTTGACGATATTGACGCTCGTCTAGTTCGCGTTCTTTACCGCAACCGACCAATAGCACGCGTTCGCTGAGAATATTAGGTACATGATGCAAAAGTAGCATTTGTCCTGATTTACCTTCAAGGTCGCCTCTGCGCAGCAAATTACTGATATAACCTTCGCTAATTTCATCAAGTTGTTCAGCTATCGCCGATAGACGTCTTGGTTCAAACACACCAACGACAATACAGGCGCTACGTTGTTTCTCGGGGCTGCCACTTTTTACACTGAACTCCATGGACTCTCCTAATTTGCAATATAAGAAACATTTTTTAATAAAAAATGTCGATTAATTTGCGTAAATCTATCAATTATAGATAAGCTTGCTCTATCTTTTATTTTGCCAAAGGCTATAATTATAGCCGCACACAGCATCTTTAGCTAAAAGCTTATCAAAATTTTACTTATGAAAACGACAAGTTTACTTAAAAAATGTCAAAATGTCAGAAAAAAACTAAGTTTTTATAGGATCTCTTCGTGATCGTATTTCGTTATTTGTTAAAGGAAGTTGCCAAAACGCAAATTGCGGTATTTATTGTGTTAATGACAATATTTATCAGCAATCAATTTGTTCGTGTGCTTGATGATGCCTCAGAAGGTAGCATTCCCGGCCAAATGGTAATGATCTTTATTGGCTTACAAGTGCCTGACTTAGCTGGCATGATAATGCCGTTAAGTTTTTTTCTAGGCATTTTATTAGCTTACGGACGAATATACGCGGATAACGAAATGACTATTTTGCATGCCTGTGGCGTTAGCGAATGGTATGTTGTGCGTATTACGCTGATTCTGGCATTAATCACCTCATTAGTTACCGGAATGTTCACCTTATATTTGTCACCGCTTGCGGCGGAGTATGAGTATCAAGTTAAGGAACAATTAGCAGCAGATTCTGGATTAAGTACCTTAATCGCTGGGCGATTTCAAACCACAGGTAATAAAAAAGCTGTGGTATTTATTCATGATAAGAATAGAGACGACAAAAGCTTAGAAAAAGTATTTGTTGCCCAACTGCCAAGTAAAAATGACAAACATAACGCAATTATTAATTCGAGTTTGGTTTATGCTGCCAAAGGGGAAGTGATCGAAGAAGCCAGTGGCTCACAACGCCTGATATTAACCGATGGTACACGTTATCAAAATGATGTGAAAAATAAAGAATTTAGACAAGTCGCGTTTGGTAAATATTACATTCAGATCCAAGATCAAAAAGTTGAGCATAAAAATAGAAAGTTAAGAGCTGTGCCGACAACGGATTTATTTAAAGAATCCATTGCTGAATTTCAGGCTGAGATTCATTGGCGATTTGCGTTTCCTTTAGCGTGTATCATTTTAACGCTGATTGCTGTGCCGTTAAGTGCGGTTGATCCTAGGCAAGGTAAGTTTGCCAAAATGTTACCCGCGTTACTATTGTTTTTAAGTTACTTTCTACTGTTAACCGCCGTCAAACGAGGGCTTGAAAGTGAAGCGATTCCAAGTGGTGTTGGATTATGGCCGATTCATTTAATCGCGTTAATTTTAGGGACAGGATTATTGATGAAAGGTCGAAGTTTTGGCTTAAAACTCAAGGCATTTTTACCTCCGTTTATCCGTGGTGGAAGTGCTTAACATGAAAATATTAGATCTCTACATTGGCCGTATCATAGCCTCAACGACATTATTAACCTTGACGGTTTTTGTCAGTTTAAGCGGCATAATTAAATTTGTTGAAGAAATGAAAGCGGTAGGCAAGGGCAACTATGATTTGTCACATGCGGCGCTGTATGTCTTGTATTTTATTCCACGTGATGTTGAATTGTTTTTTCCGATGGCTGCTTTGATTGTCGGCTTGATTGGAATTGGTATGCTAGCCAGCAATTCTGAACTGGTGGTGATGCAAGCCGCAGGTATGTCTCGTCTGGAAATTATTCGCTCAGTGATGAAATCAGCAGTGATTTTAATCTTGATCAGCATGATTGTCGGCGAATGGCTAGCGCCTGTAGGGGAAGCGTCTGCTCGTCATGTTAAAGCTCAGGCCATTTCTGGTGGTAGTTTGATTTCCGCAACGGGTGGCACTTGGGCTAAAGACGGTGATTATTTTGTTCATATTAATGAAGTAGAAGATACCGGCTCACTGAAAAACATTCAAATTTATCGGTTTAATCAAACATTAAAATTAGAAAGCTGGTTATCGGCTGAAAGTGCGGTTTACCAAGATGATGCGTGGCAATTAACTAATGTTGTTGATACCTCGATTAGTGCCAATGCGATCACCAGTGAGAATTATCGTGTTAAGCGTTGGCAGTCATCGTTAACGCCGGATAAACTCGGTGTGGTGACGGTTAAGCCAGAATCATTGTCGGTCACTGATTTGATTGAATATCTGGATTATTTGGCTGAGAACCAACAAGATCAAAGTCGTTATCAATTAGCGTTTTGGCGCAAATTAGTCCAACCAATAACGGTTGCTGTGATGTTGTTATTAGCCTTGTCGTTTATCTTTGGCCCATTGCGTTCCGTGTCTATGGGCGCAAGGATCATGATGGGGGTGGCAACAGGTATTCTGTTCTTTATCACTAACCAAGTATTAGGTTCGTTGAGTTTAGTGTATCAATTACCTGCTATCTTCGGCGCGTTAATGCCCAGTTTGATTTTTACTGGGCTGGCATTATTTTTTATGAAAAGAAAGGCCGGTTAGCGATTTACTTCAAAACTAGAGTCGACCACGGTTGGCTTCCATTGACAAGATCACCACTTCTGTATTGGTTAATTTGTCCTGTAAACTGAGCTTGTTTTTCCAATCAAATAAGAGCCATAAATTGCCTAACCCTAACAGCGTTGGTAATAGACGCTGAAGTGCTGTGCGTTTTGATATCAGGCTGCCATCTTGATTTTGTACTCGTAAACGCCACGCTTTCATACCTAATGTCTGGCCGCTTTTACTCCAAAAATAGATAAAGAAGTAGCCAACCCAAGCTAAGCTCCAGGTATAAATTAACCCGCTATATAAGATTGACGCCCTTTGTGCATCTATCAAGTGTTGATGTCCCTGCATATCAGCTATGCCAAAGTAAGCAAATAATGCAAAGATCAGGAAACCAATCGCTCCGGCAAACATATAAACGGCGATGGCAACAAGTACATCGTACACCCAAGAAGCAAGGCGGCGTATTAACCCAGCTCGCGGAAAACTGCTGTAATTAAAGTGAGTCATGAATTTTACAGTGATAAATTTTTGCGCAAGTCTAACAAACTTTGTTTTGAGCTACCACTGAGCAGTGTTATCAAAGCTGAGGAATAATGATTTATCTGTCGATAATCTTGTGTTACTTTCAAGTTATGATGTCGTTTAAAGAGCGTTTTCCATATGCCTGCTGCTTATTTTTCTCCGCATGGACTGCTGAAAATCTCTGTCGATGATAACTTAGTCACTGTTGATGTTGTTGGTCCATGTAACACTGAATTTTTTCAAGAAATGGCCAGTAAATTAGCGGAAATTTCGCCTAACATAGACAATAACAACTATACCGCACTCATTGTGCTTCGTGGAGAGGCGTTAGCGACGCAAGACGCGATGGAATATTTCACTAATTATATGAAAACAGTAAATGTTCGAGCGGTCGCGTTAAATCTTCAATATGCATCTACTCCAGCATTAACCGAGCAAATCTGCGATAACGCCTATACTGATGCTGGTGTGAATCATCAGTTTTTTTATGATAATGACAGCGCAATAAAATGGTTACGGGCTTGTATGCAAGCAGAGTAATAATTAGCTCTGCTTGCATGTTTACGCTCAACTATTGTGCTGGCGTTTGCACTTTATAAAACGCCGCATAAATTACTGGCACTAAGCCTAATGTCAATACGGTACCTATTGCTAAACCGAAAGCAATTACGGTTGCCATACCAAAAAACATTGGATCTTTACTAATGATCAAGGGTAATAACCCCATCACTGTGGTGATAGTGGTCATGGCTATCGGGCGTAACCGCGTTAAACAAGCATCGATTATCGCTTGATATTCGGTTTTACCTTCCGATATTTCTATTTTGATGCGATCAATTAACACTATGGCGTTGTTAATAATGATCCCTGCTAGGCTGTATAGTCCTAGGGTCACCATGAAACCAAAAGGCGCTTTGAGTAAATGTAAGCCGATAACCGCACCAATAAAAGACAACGGAATAGTGAGCGCGATGATCGCCGATTTTCGAAATGAATTAAACTGCGCCACCAATAAGATCAAAATGATCCCTAAAACAATTGGCATATTGGCGCTTAGTGCTTTTTGAGCCGCTGCCGATTCTTTGATCACGCCATCGTATTCAATGCTGTGATTGATAGGTAAGTCTTGCGCGAGCTGACTAATTTTCTCGTCGATGACAAGTTTGAGATCTTCCGCTGCCATTTGGGTATTTCTCGCTTGTACACTGATAGTTCTAAACATATCTTCGTGTTGAATAATCGAAAATTGGTTGATTGGCGCAAACTTAGCTACTTGGAATAACGGCACTGCTTTACCCGTTTTCTCAGAGTAAATATTCAGCGTTCTTAAGCGGTCAAGGCTATGACGTTCAGCTTCCTTAGCGCGCAAGACAACCGGAATAATTTCATCTTGCTCTCTAAATTCGGTAATTTGCGCGCCCGAGAAGTAGGCTTGCAACGCCTGTGCGATAT
>JBNKXM010000052.1:0-8921 GCA_050300315.1 Thalassotalea sp.
CTGTAACATAAATGTTATTGCCATTGTATTGTATGGCCGCAAAGGCGCCGGCGCACCATACGAGCGTCAACGCCAATGTACCTAATGGCGCGTAAAATTAAAGCCATGGGCATCAAAATGGTATTGTCAGGTGAAGGTGCCGATGAAATTTTTGGTGGTTACTTATATTTTCATAAAGCACCTAATGCCCAAGAATTTCATGAAGAATTACTTCGTAAACTTGATAAATTGCATATGTTTGATTGTTTACGAGCAAATAAATCGATGTCTGCATGGGGTATTGAAGCACGTGTTCCCTTCTTAGATAAGAACTTTATGGACGTGGCAATGCGTATCAACCCACAAGATAAAATGTGTGGTAACGGTAAAATAGAAAAAGGTATTTTACGTGCCTCATTTGAAGGTTATTTACCTGAAGAAATTTTGTGGCGTCAAAAAGAGCAATTCTCTGATGGTGTTGGCTATTCTTGGATCGATGGTTTAAAAACCTTTGTTGAAAGCCAAGTGAGTGACCAACAACTAGAAAACGCAGCCTTTAAATTCCCGGTTAACACCCCAGATACCAAGGAAGCTTATTATTATCGTTGCATTTTTGAAGAGCATTTCCCTCTTCCTTCTGCGGCCGATTGTGTACCAGGCGGTAAATCTGTTGCCTGTAGCACACCACAAGCATTGGCATGGGATGAAGCATTTAGCAAAATGGCCGATCCATCGGGTCGAGCGGTGTTAAGTGTTCACAACGACAGCTACTGATCCGTAGATTTAGTCGAAAAAAAGCCAGTAAGTCGAATGTCTTACTGGCTTTTTTAATAAAAATCAAAATAAATACCGATAAACTATTAAATCTTAGCAAGTTTTGATTTAAAGTTAGCCTTTGTATTTTTCCCTGAGCTAAGGCTATAAATCGTGTCAAACCGTGTTGAACCAGAAATTCCGAGTATTACTTTAGATCAAGACCAAGTTAAGTCATCTCGAGTGCAAAAAGCGTCACCGAAGAACTCGGCAAGTAGCGAGAACTTAGTAACGAGCAATCGCAGTAGTAAAATAAATAGCACGTTTACATTTTTGATCTATATTGCTCTTGCTGGCAGCAGTTGGTTTTTCTATCAACAAAACATCAAATTAAACACCTTAATCACCCATGCTGAACAACGTATTCAATCACTAGAAAATCAACTCTCTGCAACCGGCGAAGAAATGGGTGAATCAACCATAGCCCTTAAAGCCAAATTAGAAGCGATTACCGAAAAAGCAGATAAACTCTGGGGAGAAATGGATAAACTATGGGCATCTGCATGGCGTCGCAACCAAAGTGATATTAAAGAGTTACGCACCGCCAGCCAAAAACAAGAGACGCTCAATAAGAATCAAAGTACGCAAATTACTAATGCCGCATCAGCTATAAGTGCAATCAATGATAAATTAACCTCGAGTGAATTAAGCATTAACGCTCTGACTGACCAAATTGCCGCAGCCAACAATATTAAAGCTGAGATCTCACAGTTAACCGCTCATATGACAACCTTGGAAGAGAAATCATCAACGAGGGACGCTCAACAAATTGAAATAGCAACCAATGTTAATCAATTGGAAATGTCATTAACTCTGTTAATCGAGCGATTAGAAAAATTAGAGACAGCAGTAGCACAACTTAACGCTCCTGCAGGCTCAGTTCCTGCTCAGTAATACCTGTATAACAAAATAAAAAACCTCAAAGATAAACATAGTTATCTTTGAGGTTAGTGTCTCGTTATTCAGTTATGCTTACAAGGCGCTAACAATGTCTTTTACTAATTCTGGCCCTTGATAGATAAAGCCCGTATAGACTTGTACTAACGTCGCCCCTGCCGCAATTTTCTCTTTAGCATCCTCACCACTTGCGATACCGCCAACACCTATAATAGGTAATTTACCATCAAGTGCTTTAGCAAGTATGCGAATCACTTCTGTGCTTTTAGCTTTAACCGGTTGACCGCTTAAGCCACCAGTTTCATTGCCATGCTCTAAATGCTCAACGCCATCACGTGCCAATGTTGTATTCGTTGCGATCACACCATCAATACCATTTTTAATAAGGCTTTCGGCGATAGAGGCTATTTCTTCTTCACTTAGATCTGGGGCAATCTTTACCGCAATTGGGACATATTTATCATATTGGTTCGCAAGTGATGTTTGTTCTGCCTTTAACACAGATAATAATTCATCTAATGCCTCGCCATATTGTAATGAGCGTAAGCCTGGCGTGTTAGGCGACGAAATATTCACTGTGATATAACTGGCAAAGTTATACACCTTGCGCATACAAATCAGGTAATCATCCTTGGCATTTTCTTCTGGCGTATCTTTATTTTTACCAATATTAATACCTAAAACGCCTTTGAACTTAGCTTTTCGTACTTGATCAACTAAATAGTCGACGCCTTTATTATTAAAGCCCATTCGGTTGATCACCGCATTCGCTTCAGGCAAACGAAAAATACGTGGTTTGTCATTTCCCGGTTGTGGACGAGGTGTTACTGTGCCTACCTCAACAAAACCAAAGCCCATAGCATCAAAAGCATTAATACACTCACCATTTTTATCTAAACCTGCTGCTAAACCACAAGGGTTAGGAAAATGTATGCCCATTGCCTCTACGGGTTTATTAGCCACGACTTGCTTATACGCTAAGTTTAACGGCGTTGCCCCTGTGGATTTGAGTCCTTTAATGGTTAATTCATGAATGGTTTCAGGATCAAATTGGAAAAGTATTTTACGAATAGCCGAATAAAACATATCACCTCAATTGCATAGAAAGTCGTCAGAAATATTAATATTTTAGAAAGTGTTACCTAATCACTACTATTTTTTCATCGTTTTCAGTAATTAAAATACAGTAGCTAATTGCAAAGCGTATAAGTATAAACATCGATCACAATGCAATATCTTATTTAAGATAAAAAAATCCCCGCTAGTGCGGGGATTCTATCATTTTATTTAGTTGGGTCACAGTTTAAACTCAGTAACATAAGCTCCCTAAGTGCCACTGAGAACTTGGCGAACTCATGAGTTTGACCAATTCTAAAGTCATCAAGAATATGGTGCCAGCGTGTCAACGCTTTTTCATTCGCAGTAAACCAATCATCAAGCATTTGTTCGACATCATTATTGCTTCCACCACAGCGTAAAATCACAGAGGTGATCGAACGTTGCTGCCAATCTAACTCTTCCCTAAATGACGCTCGCGCTAAGGCTTGCCAATGATTCGCAACCGGTTGCTTAGTAATTTGATCTAAGAACCAATGTAAATCTAAGCGAGCACCAAGTTTAAAGTAAACATCGGCAACAATTTCAATCGAACGACCATCAATCTCAGTCAGCTCAGCAATATCCATCACTGAGAACAAGGTGCTTAATTGTGAAATACGTTTCGCAATTTTCACTGGCACACCAGCATTGGCTAAATCAGTTTCAACACGTTTAAGCATATTGACTTCTTCTTCGATCATCACTTTATCGATTTGTTTAGTCATTGCAGTAAACGTACGACCATAAAACTCAATTGCTTGTTCAATATCCATTGCTTTATTGCGGTGACGCAAGAACCAACGAGTTGCACGTCGTACTGTTCGTCTTAACTGAAATAACATTTCAGTTTGTACTGACGTTGAGATCTTATTGTCTAATGCACTGATTTCATGCCACACCGATGACATTTCAAACACTGCACTTGCCATTGAATAACAATTTGCAATTTCCGCAACCGATGCGCCAGTTTCTTCATGCATACGGTTAACAAAGTTAAAGCCCATATCGTTACCGATATTATTGGCTAATTGCGTAGCAATGATCTCGGCACGTAATGGATGCTCTTGCATTTGATCACGATATTTAAGCTGAAGCTGTTTTGGAAACGCTTCAAACAATAAGTTGTCGTAGTATTTATTTTCCGTGACTTCAGGGCAAACTAAGTCTTCTTTTAACACCATTTTACTGTAAGCAAGTAATACTGACAGCTCTGGTCGCGTCAAGCCTTGACCTTGTGCTAAACGGTCAGCAATTTCTTCGTCGTTTGGAATAAATTCCAATGCTCGGTCAAGCTTGCCTGAACGTTCCAACT
This sequence comes from Thalassotalea sp., assembly GCA_050300315.1. GTDB lineage: Bacteria > Pseudomonadota > Gammaproteobacteria > Enterobacterales > Alteromonadaceae > JBNKXM01. Next base: position 4,100 of record JBNKXM010000052.1, read on the forward strand.
CATGAATAAAACGAGTTTGTTCTTTCAGCTGATTAACACCACGTACATGAGTTATTGATAACGAATGTGTTTGACGATAACAATCTTCGATAACAATTTCAGAGACATCATCTGTCATGTCATACAATAATTTGTTACGCTGTTTTATCGTTAAGTCACCATTTTGCACTAGACCATTAAGTAAAATCTTAATGTTAACTTCGTTATCTGAGCAATCTACGCCGCCAGCATTATCAACCGCGTCAGTATTAATACGGCCACCTTTAGTCGCATATTCAATTCGACCTAATTGAGTGAAACCTAAGTTACCACCTTCACCAACAATTTTTGCTTTAAGCTCTGAGCCATTAATACGTAGCGCATCATTTGCTCTATCACCCACTTCTAAGTGAGACTCTTTCGATGATTTAACGTAGGTACCGATACCACCATTCCATAACAAATCAACTTTCATTCGCAATATGTTTTGGATCAACTCACTTGGCGACATGCTTAGTTTTTGTGTACCAAGCATTTTCTTGATTTGCGTAGTCAATTTAATCGATTTAGCAGAACGGTTAAAAATACCGCCCCCTTCAGAAATTAATTTCTGGTTATAATCTTCCCAACTACAACCTGGAAGATTAAATAAACGCTCACGCTCTTTAAAACTTGATGCGGCATCAGGTTCTGGATCGATAAAAATATGCATATGGTTAAACGCAGCTTGCAGACGAATATGTTTCGATAACAACATACCGTTACCAAATACGTCACCCGCCATATCACCAATACCGATACAGGTAAAATCAGTTGTTTGACAATCAATATCCATTTCACGGAAGTGACGTTTAACCGATTCCCAAGCACCTTTTGCGGTGATACCCATACCTTTATGGTCGTAACCTACACTGCCGCCAGAAGCGAACGCATCACCCATCCAAAAGTTGTATTCTTCAGAAATACCATTAGCGATATCTGAGAATGTTGCCGTACCTTTATCGGCCGCAACCACTAAATATGGGTCGTCTTCATCATGACGCACTACGTTTACAGGAGGAACGATTTCACCCGCAACTATGTTGTCAGTAATGTCCAATAATCCACGAATAAAGGTGCGATAACACGCTTTGCCTTCTTCAAAGATGGCATTTCTGTCACCTTCAGGAAGCTGTTTACAAACAAAACCACCTTTCGCCCCAACAGGTACGATAACCGTATTTTTAACTTGTTGTGCCTTAACTAGACCTAATACTTCGGTTCTAAAGTCTTCTCGACGATCTGACCAACGTAATCCACCACGAGCGACTTTACCACCACGTAAATGGACACCTTCAACTTGCGGCGAATAAACAAAAATTTCAAACGCTGGTACAGGTTGTGGAATATCGGTGATTTGCTTAGGTGCAATTTTAAATGAAATATACGACTTCTCACCCGTTTCTGGATGCGGTTGGAAATAGTTTGTACGAATCGTCGCATTGATCATTTCAGCGAAACGGCGAATGATACGGTCATCATCAAGGTTAGCGACGTTATCTAATGAACTTTCAATTTGCTCTAATGTTTTAGCAATCGCTTTTTCACTTAACTTAGCGTTAGGGTTAAAACGTAACTTAAATAAATGAATTAATAATTCAGCGATACTAGGGTAACGAGCGAAGGTATCTTCGATATAATTCTGGCTAAACGTACCACCAATTTGACGTTCGTATTTCGCAAAGGCACGTAAAATAGAGACTTCACGACCAGCTAATTCTGCACCTAAAATCAATCGGTTAAAGCCGTCATCTTCCAACACGCCTGACCATACTTTGGCAAACGCATCTTGGAATAAGTTCTGTACTTTTTCCAAATTAAACGTTTCATTACCTGTTAGTAACATTGAAAAATCAAGTATCCAACAGGTTTCACCTTCTGATGTTCTAACCGCAAACGGACTTTCGCCAATGACACGTAAACCAAAGTTTTCTAACATTGGCAATACGTCAGAAAGATGCAATGGTTCGCCTTTATGGAAAAGTTTCAATTTAACGAAACGACTGCCTTCTTTCTCTTCTTGTGGTTGATAAAACAGCATCTCTAATTGATTGTCATCAGACAATGCTTCCAGTTTTTCAATATCAACAATTGCGCTACCTGGTAGCACTTCATCTTTGTATGATTGTGGAAAACTGACATATTTGCGACTTAACGCTTTACCTTCTGCTTCGCCCTTATGAGAGTTTAATGCATCAGCTAACTTGTCATCCCAACTACGGGCTGCCTCATTTAAATTCTTTTCAATTTCTTTCACGTTGATATCTGCTTTTGTTGTTTTAACGCGAACAATATAGTGGGTTCTTGCTTGCGCGGATTCTGAGAAGAAAGTAGTAAATTCAACTTCTTGATCACTACCAAAGGCTTCTTGCAGAAGTTGTTGAGTCTTAATTCTCAATGCCGTGTTGTAACGCTCTCTTGGTACATACACCATACATGAATAAAAACGATCAAACGCATCTCGACGAATAAATAATCCCGAGTAATCACGCTCTTGCATTTGGAAAATACCCAGCACGTTCTGCAATAACTCAGACGTCTTGGTTTGCAAGATTTCATCGCGCGGATACGTTTCTAAAATATTAATCAACGTCTTATATGCATGAGTACCTTCACCGTAACCTGACGACTTACAGACATCTTTTACTTTAGAGCTGATCAAAGGCAAGTTTTGCGCACTATCAGTGTAATAAGCCGAGCCAAATAAGCCAACAAAACGCTCTTCTCCAACCACATTGCCCTTATCATCAAAGCGTTTCACCCCGATGTAATCAAGATGAGCCGGACGATGAACACGTGAACGCGAATTAGTTTTGGTTAGTATCAGTAAGTTTTTACCCAGCGCTAACTCTCTAGCTGATGGACTTAATGTTGAAATGAGGCGCTGTTTTGTACCTTTAGACTGTTTCATTAAGCCTAAACTTGATTTTACATTTGCGGCTAAGGCTAAATCGCCTTCTAATGTTTTCACATCATATGAACGATAACCAAGCAAGGTAAAGTTATCCGCTAACAACCAACGTAGGAATTTTAAGCCGTCTTCATGCTCTTCTTTGCTACAAGGTACATTGGCTTTTTCAACTTCAACAATAACGTCTTCTAAACGTTTGCGCATATCGCTCCAGTCATTGACGGTAATAGCGATATCACTAAGCACTGAACGTAGCTCGCTTTCAATGTTTTCAACGACCTTTTGTTCAGTTTGACGATCTATTTCAATAAAAAATACGGTTTCTACTGAGGTTGATTTGATTTTTTTATCGGAAGCCGCGGCTAATTGCGTAATATTGTCTTGCTTATCTCTAACAATTCGAATCGGGCTATTTAACATTAAATGTGGCGTCACCCCTAATCGATTCAGTGCGATACGGACAGAATCAACTAAAAATGGCATATCACCAATAATAATTTCGATTATCGTGTGACTCGATTTCCAGCCATTTTTTGAAACCTGAGGATTAAACACCTTGATAACAGGTTCATTGTCTTTATGACCATTGAGTGAATTCCATAGGCTTAATGTCGCACCGTACATATCACTATCGTTACGATGAGCTAAGTCTAATGTCGATATATTTCGGTAAAGTAATTCTGCAAATTGCTCGACTAACGGGGCTGTATCTGCAGGTACTTTTTGTTTAATTAATTGTGCTACATTAGATAGTATCACAGAGGGTAAACCGTCTACTAACGCCATGCCGTTTTCCTTTTTGGATAAAACGCTTGAAATAATTTGTATTATATTTTTTATCTGTGTCTATCAGGATAGACTACGATGCGAATTTTATTAAGAATTTTAGGCTATTGCGAGCAATATTTTTTGTCAGATTAAATATATGACAGTACAAACGGCAGGATAAGTAAATATCGATAATTGTTTATTCACTAGTTATAAATAGAAAATGACCTTTCAGCCATTTTCATGTTTATTTATGCAATTTAATGATTATAAAAAAAATTAAATTATTTTTTCTTTTTCCATAGAAAACTCGCGATTGCCGGTAAAACTGTCACCGCGGCAAGCATATTAACTAAAAACATAAAGGTTAATAGGATCCCCATGTCGACCTGAAACTTCAAATCAGAGAAAAACCAAGTTGAGACGCCAATGGCTAATGTCACACCCGTGATCAATACCGCACTGCCTCGCTCATACAAAGCTTCTAAATAAGCTTGGCTAACATCAATACCTTCGCTCAATTTTTGGCTCATAGTAGATAAAATATAAATACCGTAATCCACTCCGATACCAACACCTAATGCGATCACTGGTAAGGTCGATACGGTCAAACCGATATCAAGTACCGTCATTAACCATTGTGCTAATGTTGAAACAACAAACAAAGGTAGCACTACAGCAATTGTTGCTCGTACACTTTTAAAACTAATGTAACACAACAAAATAACCGCGCCGTAGACATACAGCATCATAGGCAACTGCGCCGCAGCAACAGCTTCGTTGGTTGCTGCCATAACACCTATGGGGCCTGAGGCCAATTTAAAGGTTAAACTGTCATTATTTAGCGCCTTAATCGCCGTTTTAGCTTCAGCTATCACCCGATCGATTGTTTCCGCCTTATGATCTTCTAAAAATAAAATGATCGGCATCACACTACATTCGTTATTTAACAGACCAGTAGAGCTAGGCACGTTTGATAAGGTTTGCGCTAAGGTATACTGGTTAGGCGAAATGATCCGCCACTTGATATTACCTTCATAATAGCCGGCATTAATGATTTTCATCACCGATGGTAAGCTAACCGCTGATTGAACCCCTTTAACGTTTTCCATCTGCCACTGAAAT
>JBNKXM010000053.1:0-8920 GCA_050300315.1 Thalassotalea sp.
AGCAACCACAGGTTTAGTGCTATAGTCAGTAAATTCAAACGTCTGTTGCGCTTGAGTTAACTGTATCAGGTGTTGTGACTTTTTATCGCTGGTAAGTAATTCGAGTCGAATGGGGATCAGCAAATTGTCTTTATGTGGCTGTACCTGCGTTGGTTGATTTATCTGACTAATGTTAAGGCGAAACACCTGTTGCTGCTCATCAAAGCTTTCTTCTACCATTAACTCAGGCGTACCAGACTGACTATACCAACGTTTAAACTGCGTTAAATCAATACCTGACGCGTCCGCCATTGCATCAACAAAATCATCACAGGTTACCGCCATTCCATCAAAACGTTGAAAATATAAATCCATGCCTTTACGGAAATTTTCTACACCAAGTAAGGTGTGGATCATACGAATGACTTCTGCCCCTTTTTCATAAACGGTTAAGGTGTAAAAGTTATTCATTTCAAGCACTTTTTCGGGACGAATTGGATGAGCCATCGGCCCAGCATCTTCAGCGAATTGTTGTGCCCTAAGCACACGAACATTTTGAATGCGAGTCACAGCGGACGAATGCATATCACCACTAAACTGCTGATCTCTAAAAACAGTCAAACCTTCTTTTAAACTCAGTTGAAACCAATCTCGACAAGTAACCCTGTTCCCTGTCCAATTATGAAAATATTCATGTGCTATGACAGCTTCAACATTAAAATAATCAGTATCTGTTACTGTTTTTTGATCCGCTAAAACAAACTTACTATTAAAAACGTTAAGCCCTTTGTTTTCCATCGCACCCATATTAAAGAAATCAACAGCAACTATCATGTAAATGTCTAGATCATACTCTAACCCAAATGTTTGCTCATCCCATTGCATCGATTTTTTAAGCGATGCCATCGCATGATGCGCTTTAGCAAGATTACCTTTATCGACGAAAATCTCTAACTGAACTTCTCTGCCTGAGCACGTTGTATAAACATCTCGTAAAACATCAAAGTCCCCTGCCACTAACGCAAATAAATAACAAGGTTTTAAAAACGGATCTTGCCAGCTAACAAAATGTTTACCATTTGGTAAATCACCTTGTGCAATCTTATTACCATTTGAGAGCAAGTACGGATATTGTTGTTTGTCGGCGATAATTTTAGTCGTAAACTTCGCCATCACATCAGGTCGATCTAAATAATAAGTAATTCGTCTGAAGCCTTCCGCTTCACATTGCGTACAAAACGCCTCACCTGACTTAAACAAACCTTCTAACGCTGTGTTATTGAGTGGATCGATTTGAGTACAAATTGTTAAGCTAAACTCGTCAGCATTGATAGGAATTAACAAACTGTTAGCTGTTATTTGATATTGGTTATCCGTTAATAGTTTGCCGTCTAACGCTACTGACACTAACTGTAAATGTTCACCATCAAGCGCTAACGTCGTCGCTGACTGATTTAGCCTGCTAATTTGCATGCTATTGGTCACTAAGGTTTCAGTATCCGCTAAATTAAACTCCAGCTCTGTCGATCTAATCGAAAAATCGCTTGCTCGATAATCAGCTAAAATGCGTGCAGTACTTGTCGTCATAAAAATCCCCATAGTGGCAAAGCGTCAATATAATAAAGCCTGTATTTTACAGGCTTTATTATTGAATAATTATTAATTTTAGTTTGGAGTGTAATTAATTGTCGGTAATTTTTCTAATTTTGAATCCCATGTAGGCATAAATGATCGCCAAGATTGGATTAATTAAATTGAAGAAACAGTAAAAAATGTAATCATAAGAAGTTAACGCTAAAGTACCAAACATAAATGCCCCACACGTATTCCATGGGATCAACGGAGACGTAATGGTACCTGAATCTTCAAGCGTGCGACTTAACAAGGTTGGGTGTAAGCCTCGACGATGATACTCTTCTTTATACATACGCCCAGGCATAACAATTGCCATATACTGATCTGCGGTGATTAAATTTGTACCTATACATGTTGCCACTGTACTTGCGATTAAACTGCCAGTGGATTTCGCTGCAGCGAGAATAGACTGAACAAATTTTCTTAACATCCCTAAATGCTCTAGTACCGCACCAAAACTTAAGGCACACATTACTAACCAGATGGTATTTAACATACTAGACATACCACCACGACTAAGCAGTTGGTCTATCTCACTGTTACCGGTTTTGACAACCACGCCATCAAAAAATGCTTTCCAAATCACCGTAATATAGGCTTTACTTGATGACATACCTTGTTCAGCCATATTGAGAATCAAGTCTTGTTGAAACAAGCCTGCCCAAATAGCACCTGTGATAGCACCAATAGCCACTGCAGGAAACGCTGGCATTTTTTTGTAGGCAAGCACAAGTAGCACCAATAGTGGTACTAAATTAAGCATCGAAATATTATAGGTAGCTTCTAAGGTATTAGATAAGGTTTCAATGCTCTCTGTGCTACCAACATTACTTGCTGAATGTTGAAAACCAATGATCAAAAATAACAATAATGCGATAGAAATAGATGGTATTGTTGTCCATAACATATAACGGATATGAGCAAACAGTTCACTACCGGCAACGGCTGGCGCTAAATTAGTTGTTTCAGATAATGGCGATAATTTATCACCAAAATAGGCCCCTGAGATTATCGCCCCCGCAGTAACCGACGTTGACATCTCAAAACCATTTGCGATACCGATAAACGCAACACCGACTGTCGCAGCTGTCGTCCAAGAGCTACCGATACTCATAGCGACAATACCGCAGACCAAACAAGCGGCGGCATAAAACCAACTCGGGTCAATAATTTTTAAACCATAATAAACCATAGTTGGTACGGTACCAGACAGTAACCAAGTACCTATTAACGCACCGACGGTGAGTAGAATAAGTACGGCTCCTAACGAAATAGAAATACCGTTAATAATAGCTTTATCAATTGAGGCCCAAGTATAACCATTCTTTAATCCGATAATGATTGCAATTCCCATCGCGAGCAATAATGCTATTTGATTTGGACCAAAAGACGAGTTATCTGCAAAATAATGAACCGATGCGGATAACATAAAAACAAGGGCGACAAGAGGAATTAAAGCGTCAGCAAAACTTGGTGCTTTAACTTGATGATGCTCAGACATAAATTCGTTTTACCTTAATATTGTATTTTTTATTATTGTGATAGTTTTCTGCTAAACGCCAACTAACATGCCCTTTGTCAACGAGGGTTGCAAGCATTTTATTTGTTTTGACTATTTTATAAACAAGCATCAAAACTCAACAATGACATAACTATTCACAAAAGTTGTTTAAACATAAATTTTCAAAAAAAAACCGCCATGATGGGCGGTTTTCATTTTTTGATAATGAAGCATTATTTTTTAGCGACTTTACCTAAGCTTACTAAATCAAAGGTAATGTGAGCTGTTTCATCTAAAAACGGGTCGATTTCATCAAGCTCTTCAGGTAAATCATCTAAATTATCAATTTTAGGCTTACCCATGCGTGCTAATCGCTCGTTCGCTCGTTTAAGCTGCTTGGCTTTGCGTTCATCACGCTGCGCTTTACGCTCTGCTAAATTAAGAGAGATAAATTTCTTATCTTTCTCTTTTTTATATTCAACGATATCATCGAGTAAATAATTAAATTCACTATCTTCTTTTACTCGTTGCTGATGCAAAGAATCTAAATATTCAATTTCTGGTTTCAAATCAGTGAGTTGCGCATAACTCGCTTTTGGCACCTGATCCCAAGGTAACGCATTTTCTTCTTTGCTTTCACCCCATTCTTCTGGATCAACGGCAGTTGGAAATGCGATATCTGGCAACACACCTCTATGCTGAGTACTTCCACCATTAATGCGATAAAATTTAGCTATCGTATATTGGATGCTGCCGAACGGTTTTTCATATAAATCATACACTCGACCAAGTGGACGATGTTGTTGAACGGTACCTTTACCAAAGGTATGTTCACCAACGATAACACCTCGGCCATAGTCTTGAATCGCCGCAGAAAATATCTCTGATGCTGACGCGCTATAACGATCAACCATAACCGTTAACGGGCCATCATAATACGTAATACCGTCTCGGTCTCTATTAACCGAAATGCGATTAGCCCCATCACGAACTTGCACAACAGGCCCTTTATCGATAAATAACCCCGTTAACAATGTTGCTTCGGATAACGAACCTCCACCATTGCCACGTAAGTCAACGATAATACCTTCTACGTTTTCTGCAGTAAGTTTATCAATTTCTTTTTTTACATCGCGAGACAAATTATTGTAAAAACTAGGTATATCTATTACACCTAATTTTTTACTCGTTAAGTCTCCCGGTTTTTCATAGATAACTTTTGATTTAGCTGCTCTATCTTCTAAGACGATTTTATCGCGAATGATAGAAACGACTTTGATGCTTGATTCATCGACCGCTTCACCAGAGAGTACTTGCAAACGCACTTTACTACCCTTAGGTCCTTTGATTAAATCGACCACATCATCTAAACGCCAACCGATAACGTCTTCAAATTTATCATCACCTTGAGAAACACCTACGATACGATCTTTCGGTTTTAACTGATTCGATTTATCTGCGGGGCCACCAGTGACGATACTCTGAATAACGGTATAATCTTCCTCTGCACGCAGCACTGCGCCAATCCCTTCCAAAGATAAATTCATATCCATTTGGAAGCGTTCAGCATTACGAGGAGATAAATAAGAGGTATGCGGTTCAACGACTCGCGCAAAGCTATTCATGACAATTTGAAAAACGTCTTCGCTTTCACTTTGTTTTAAGCGCTTAATTGCATAGCGATAGCGCTTAGATAAAACTTCTTTAACTTTATCCCAGTCTTTACCAGCTAACGTTAAATTTAGCGCATCGTATTTAACTTTTAATCGCCATAACTCATTTAATTCTGCTTCAGATGTTACCCAAGGCGCGTCTTCTCTATCGTAGAGATAGACTTCATCTTTCGTAAAATCAAACGGTTTATCAAGTAAAGATAATGCATATTGATAACGTTCTAAACGTCGTTGCATATTCAAATTATAGATATCATAAGCAATATCTAATTTGCCACGAGCAATCACACTATCAAAATCTAAGCGATATTTTTCAAACTCTGCAATATCTGATGCTAAAAAGACATTTCTGCCGTAATCAAGTTGTTTGATGTAGCGTTCAAATACTTGCTCTGACAGCTCATCATTCATTTGAACGGTTTTATAATGAGCACGAGTAAACTGAGCAGTGATTCTTTTACTAGCGGTAGCATGCTGACTTTCCGGCGCCAAAATCGGCAACGGCTTTGACTTATCTACATCCGTTGAAGCAAATAGGCCAACTGAACTAAGTGACAACGATACGGCAAGTGCGATACGACAAAATTTTAGCATGCTTGCTACTCCAAATTATTCAGTGAAAATATTTTTGATTTGAGTTTTGACAACCATTCCAGAATTAAGTTGCACACTCACATCATCACCTGAAACTTCTGTGATCAAGGCATCTATAGGTGAATTACCAAGTTGCACCTTAACCGCTTTACCGACAACAACTGCTGAAGTCTCTACAGGTTTAAGTTTAGTTGCAACTTGAGATTGTGCACGAGTCGACGACTTAACCGCTTTAAATTTGGCTTTGTCTTTGCCTTTATTAACTGGGCGCGACGCCTTATTTTCAGGCTTCTTATCCTTATAAGCCTTTTTACTTTGATTGTCTTTAGGATTTTTGTTACCAAATTTTTCCTGACTCTCAGCTAAAGTCTTTGCCGCGAAATCGGCTTGTTCTTGATCGATCTCTGCAGCATCGTTACCGTCTGAATCAACCCTAAACGCGCCGACTTTAATCGCTTTTAGATAACGCCAACTGCTAGTGTAATGTCTAAGTGCTTGACGTAGACGTGTTTTACTAACAGTTTCATCATCGGCTAATTTTTCCGCCAATTCTTGAAAAATGCCAATCTTCAACGCTTTTGCCGGGCCTTGAATAGAAAAGCATTTAGGAAATTTTTCCGCTAAATATGCGATGATTTCTTTTGTAGTAATACGATGAGTTGCTACGTCATTTTCAGTTTGTGCAGCATTTTCAGTATTTGCGTCGTCTGCCTTTGCTACTTCACTTTCTGTTTTATTTTCCATAAATACAACTTTTAAATAATCTTCTAATCTTCCAGATACTGTTCACGGTTTTGCAAAACATGCAGGCACCAATCACTAATATCCTCACTTTCAATTTCGGCTAAAGCGTCTTGCCCTATCCAATGTTCCCAAACCAGCGAGAGTATTTGATGCAATACCTCGGGTTCAATATCTTCTTCTGCATAATCATACAAGGTATGATAAATTTCATTTAAGTTTTCAGTAACTAGCTCTTCCTGACCATCCCAATCACCGACCACTTCTTCTGAAACAAGATAGTCGTGAATAACAACTAATTCTTTCATAACGATGTCATACCATGTTCAACTAAAGAACGTTCAAATACCTGAACAACTGCCTCAAGCCCCTGTTGATCTTCATCATCAAAACGCTCAAAACTTTCGCTATCAATATCTAGCACTCCGATGATCTTGTCATTAACGCGAACAGGGATCACTATCTCAGAATTACTCGCGGCATCACAGGCAATATGCCCAGCAAATTGATGAACATCGGCAATACGCTGAGTACAATTTTCAGATACAGCCGTACCACAAACACCTTTACCAATTGGAATACGAATACAAGCGACCTTACCTTGAAATGGCCCTAAGACCAATTCTTGCTCGATATTTCGATAAAAACCTACCCAATTGACGTGTGCTAACGCATCAAATAGTAACGCACTGATGTTAGCCATATTAGCAACAACATCTTTTTCTGTGCCGATAATCGCTTCTGTCTGACTAATTAATTGCGCGTAAAAGTCTGCTTTTACCATAACTATTATTTAACTTGCCTAAAAACCGCATAACATACCGCGATAGTGTAGCAAATTAAAGCTTTATAGCCGATATATTATCAAATAAATTAAATCTGCTAGTGTTTGATGTCATAAATGGCGATAACTTGAGCAGAAACGGCTTTTTTCGTGGTCGTTGAATTAAACCCGACACTTGCTTCGCTCATCATACGATATCGCGCTGGTGCATGATAGCCTGTCTCTTTTAATGAAACGAGTTTCCCCAATTCAACGTTTGCTTGCTGAGCTATTTTTGTCGCCTTTTGCTGAGCATCTTCTATCGCTTGAAATAATGCCTGTTGATAATATTTTTCAGGATCTTTAAATGTCATTTCCATTGGCGAAACATGACTTACCCCTAATTTCACCACTTGGTCTAATACTTTGTCATAAATATTCCATTCGTTAAACGTTACAGTAATTGTGCGACCAACTTCAAAAAGTGTCACATTCTGAATATTATCATTGCTTGCTTCGCTTGTTGTAAACGTCACTTTTTCTGTATCGCTGATCTTAGTTTTAACCTCTTTAGGCGTTATCGAGCGTTTTTCGTAGATGGGATACATGGTCAGCTGAGACGAATCGATCGCGGATGCTTGAATGCCTTCTTTTAAGAACATGCGAGTTATTTGCTCGCTTTTATGATCAACTATCGCTTTCGTTTTACTTGCGCTGCGTCCTCTTTCCTTAATACTTATCGTTAAGTTAAAGACATCAGGTTGGATCAGTACCTCAGCTTTGCCAACTACTTCTATTCCTTGTTCTGCCATGGTCATTGCAGAGAATAAACCTAATGACAAAACAACGGCGATCAGTAAATTTTTCATCTTAACATCCTTACAATAATACGTAAAAACAAGTGCTGTAAATACAAGAACCATAAATAACTAAGCGTTCTTAGCCTATCACAGCACTTGCGATATTTCGCAATATCCGCGATAAAAGTACTTTTAATTAGCAATTAGTTTACACGATTAAAGAAGATAACAAGGCTTTATTTTTCATGTAATTAAAGCCTTGTTAAATTGGAGTATACGCAGGTTTATGATCAGAATGCGTCTGAAGGGATCCGCACCCAGCCTTCCATTAAGATACGGGCACTACGACTCATTATTGCTTTATTGACTGTCCATTTTCCATTATCAACCGATGCTTGCGCGCCAACTTTTAAGGTACCCGATGGATGACCAAACGTCACACTGTCTCTTTGTCCACCACCTGCGGCGATATTTACCACAGTGCCAGGGATAGCAGCTGCGGTGCCTATTGCTACTGCGGCAGTGCCCATCATCGCGTGATGTAATTTCCCCATAGACAACGCCCTAACATTTAAGTCAATATCAGTTGCCGAAATTTCTTTACCACTAGAAGCAGTATAAGCTTTGGCTGGTGAAACAAACGCTACTTTAGGGGTATGCTGACGTGATTTTGCTTCGCTAATATCAGCTATCAGCCCCATTTTAAGCGCGCCATAAGCGCGTATGGTTTCAAATCGCGCAAGTGCATCATCATCGTTATTTATGGCATCTTGTAATTCAACGCCTGTGTAGCCAATATCTTCAGCATTTAAGAAAATTGTCGGAATTCCCGCATTAATCATGGTTACTTGAAAACAGCCAATATCAGGGACTTCTAATTCATCTACGATATTACCTGTTGGAAACATTGCTTCTGATGGGTCAACTGGTGCAATAAACTCAACCGGTACTTCTGCCGCAGGAAATGTAACGCCATCAAGCTCAAAATCACCAGTTTCCTGTACTTCACCATTAACGATAGGCACCTGAGCAATAATGGTTTTATTGATATTAGCCTGCCAAATACGCACGCTACAAACACCGTTTTGTGGAATACGCTCTGCGGCAACTAATCCTGAATAGATGGCGAACGAGCCAACCGCTGCGGTTAAATTGCCACAATTGCCAGACCAATCTACAAATGCCTTATCAATGGCAACTTGACCAAATAAATAATCCACATCGTGATCGGCTT
>JBNKXM010000054.1:0-8904 GCA_050300315.1 Thalassotalea sp.
AATTGGCTAATTATTTAATGAAATTAGTATTATATCGCTTTAGCTTAATTAAGCTTCATATTATACTCGTTAAAAATTCTTCGCTTAATTTACATATAAAGGTCTTCTTTTTATAACATGTTATCACCTTTTGATGATGTTACAGGAAGTCTGCATCAAGACACTGCTAGGTTTAGCATCTCAATAAAGTTGATAGCTCTGCTTTGTTTGCTCTTTAGTTTTTCTGCCGTCGCTGAAAAACTATTTCATTTTGACATCGAGCAACAATCAGCAGATAAAGCCTTGATTTCATTTGCAACGCGTACCGATAAAACCCTTATTTTTTCTTATGAACTGGTTAAAAACTATCAGGCAAATGCCTTAAATGGCTATTTTACCATTGAACATGGCCTAAGCCGATTACTGAGAAATACTGGACTTAGTGCAAGCTTCAATAACGACAATGAAATCACCATTCAACGTCAGGCATTAACTCAATCAATACCCGCACCGAGCCAACAATCCATCCCGCAGGAAAATAGCAAGTCGCCTTCATCACAAGTGGAAAAAATTGCTGTCGTCGGCAGCCGAGAAATCGCGCGCAGCATTCAAGAATTATCCGTCCCTGTTGATATATTAAGTCATGATGCTTTGTTTCATAGCGGTCAATTAGAAAATGGTCGTATGTTGCAGACCGTAGCACCATCATTTAATTTTCCAAGTTCATCGATAAGTGATGGTACCGACGTGTTAAAGCCCGCGACACTTAGAGGCCTAGGACCCGATCAAACACTAATTTTAGTTAACGGTAAACGACGACATCATGCCAGCTTATTGCACATCAATACCTCCGTTGGCCGAGGTACATCGGGAGCAGATCTTAACGCAATTCCGTTTAGTGCGATCAAACGCATAGAAATTTTAAGAGATGGTGCCGCAGCGCAATATGGCTCTGATGCTATTGCTGGTGTTATCAATATCGTACTCAAAGACTCAGACACCCAAGGTTTGTTAAATAGCACATATGGCTTATACAGCATGGGGGATGGTCAAAGCATAGACGCCAGCGTGAACAAAGGTTTTTCACTGAATGATAATGGCTTTTTTAATGCCACTTTCAGTGTGCAAGATCATCAAGCGACTAACCGCTCTGGTGTCGATGCAAGTTGTCAATTTAGCGGCTGTGTTCAATTATCTGACGGTTTATTTCTCAGCGACAATCCAGACGAACTCAATGCCAACAGAGATACCTTTGAGATCGGCGATCCAGCTTTTCAGTACTTTGCGCTCGCCTATAATAGCCGTTACCGCATTGGTCTTGGAGAATTATACAGTTTTGCCATCCATTCAAGGCGAGAAAATGATTCAGCGGCATTTTTCAGAAGTAATAACAATCAAGCCGCCAATCCAATCTTATCAGATGGCAATGCGTTAATTCCCAACGGCTACTTACCTTATATTCATTCTGATATCATCGACTCCTCATTCAATATCGGTTATAAAACGCCGTTAGATGACAATATTACCTTTGATATTTCATATACCTATGGCAATAACACCATAGAATATACGACTAAAAACTCAGTAAACGCATCCTATGCTCAGATGCTTGCGCAGCAACAAGTATCCGCAGCACAAATTAGACAAGATATTCCTCGTACGGCTGATGCCTATGATTTATCGCTATCATTGCAAACCCTCAATATCGATATACAGCAAAGTTATGACGCTCTTAACCTATCAATGGGCTTAGAATTAAGACAAGACAGCTATCAAGTCTTACCCGGTGAGCAATACAGCTATGTTAACTACATCGAGATTACAAACGAGCAATCAGTAACTTCTAATTCCCTCGGCGGTATTCAAGGGTTCCCAGGCATTGCACCAGATTCAGCAGTAGATGAGCAACGCAATGTCGCCTCTTTGTATGTCGAGCTTAATGGCGAACTGATGGAAAGCGTTAACTACGCCGCTGCCGTAAGATATGATAACTATCAAGGCTTTGGCGACACGTCCAACATAAAATTAGCTGCAAATTGGCGAGCAAGCGACAACCTAAGATTGAGAAGTTCGATCAGCACAGGATTTAGAGCGCCATCAATGCAACAATTGTATTTTAATAACGTCAGTAGCCAGTTTATCGTTGATGACAACAATCAACTCAATGCCGAACAAGTGGGTACATTTAGAAACGACAGTTTGCTGGCACGCTCGGTCGGTATACCACAATTACAAGAAGAACAATCGAGCAATTTTTCATTGGGTGGTGTCTTCGATTTTTCTGATCACTGGAATATGACGGTAGATTATTATGCCATCAAGATTGATGACCGTATTGTCATCAGTAATAAGTTATCGCCAGAATTTTCAGCAAGTTTAGCGCTAGCGATCAGTAATGAAAATGTCGATAAAGCACAAGTTTTTCTTAATGGCGCTAACACTAAAACCACAGGGATAGATATCATTTCAAGCTGGAAAAACCAAGCATTTAACGGTGATTTAGCGCTAGTTTTGGCGGCAAACTTTACCAAAACCCAAGTCACCAGCCTTTATTCACCAAACGATAGCGAGTTGCATTCTCTTGATATCAAGCAGGTTTTTGCCGAACAAGACATTTCCATCATTGAACAATGGCAACCTCGCAGCAGAATCAGCTTTTCCTCTCATTATCAACAAAATGACTGGTCACTTAATCTGGCAATAAATCGTTATGGCGAATACACCATTACTGACGGAGAAAAACAAAGCTACGGCGCCAAAATACTTACCGATATCCGCTTTGAGCATCAATTAACCAAGCAAGTCGTGTGGTATGCGGGGGTCAATAACCTTTTCGATGTCATGCCTGATATTAATACCATAGGTAACGCGAATGGCGGCACAATTGTCGACTCACAAGGCAATACCATAGTCAGCAGTCCCGGAGTGTTCAAGTATTCTCGCCGTTCGGCGCCGTTTGGGTTTAATGGTAGTTACGGTTATTTAGGTATTAACTACCATTTTTAGTCAGTGTTTTTATGCCTCTTTACGAGTAAACACCCAATCATTACCTTTTGATAGCTCAGCACTATATTGATAGCCAGCGGCATCAAACTGTTTTAGTTGCTCAAGGGAATTAACTTGATTCTCTATGATATAGCGCGCCATTAAACCCCGTGCTTTTTTGGCAAAGAAACTGATCATCTTATATTGACCATTTTTCCAGTCTTTAAATGCTGGGGTGATCACCGTAGCCTTTAACGATTTTTTCTTTACTGATTTAAAATACTCATTCGATGCTAAGTTGATCAACAGATCATCGCCTTGCGCAGCTATCGCTTCGTTCAATTTATCAGTAATGATATCTCCCCAAAATTGATACAAGTTAGCGCCACGTTGATTGGCAAGTTTAGTGCCCATTTCCAAACGATACGCTTGCATCAAATCCAAAGGTCTTAATAAACCATAGAGTCCCGATAAAATACGCATGTGTTGCTGAGCATAATCAAAATCACGCTCGGTCAGTGAGCTTGCATCTAATCCGGTATACACATCGCCATTAAATGCCAATACCGCAGGTCTGGCATTTTCCGTGGTAAAAGGTTGAGACCACTGACCAAAACGTGCAGCATTTAAGCCTGCTAATTTATCGCTAATCCCCATTAATGAAGATAAATCTGCTGGTGATAGCGTTTTACAGGTATCCGCCAATAACTGGCTTTCTGCTAGTAACTCAGGTTGAGAATATTTAGATGTCGCCAATGGCGAATCATAATCAAGATTTTTTGCTGGTGATACAACCAATAACATAATGCACCTTTATGATTTTTCCATGCAATTTTTGCTGTCAACTATACCACATCAAAATCAACTTGATACGTTACCACGCACTGATTTTTCATTTTTACACGCAAGTTTATTAGCTCAGCGCTTATCTTATGTTCACTCGATTTTTAATTTATTCATTATGATATATCTAATAATGAATAAATTAAAAAAGCCACTTGCTAATTTAACAGAATTTGATACAAATTAGGGTTCGTGTTTAATTTCACTGAAGTGTCGTCAAACACATTCAATAGGCACGAAAGGAGTTACCCCAAACTAAGCATCTTGTCATATTTTTTCAACGCTTAATCGGTACACTTTTTATTTTCAACAATTCAAGGCAGATGTTATGGCTAATCAATTAGAACAGTTAAAGAAAATGACCACAGTGGTCGCAGACACAGGTGACATAGAAGCAATCGCAAAATTTCATCCTCAAGATGCCACAACAAATCCATCTTTATTATTAAAGGCTGCATCGCTGAGTAATTATCAACACTTATTAACTCAAGCAGTGAGCTGGGCAAAAGCACAATCAGATGACGCCAGCCAACAAGTCGTTGACGCTGCTGACAGATTATCGGTTCTGATCGGCATCGAGATATTAAAAATCATTCCAGGACGCATATCGACCGAAGTCGACGCTCGTTTATCGTTTGATACGCAAGCCTCAATTGACAAAGCACACAAATTAATTGCTATGTACAACGAAATGGGAATAGCTAACGATCGCATCCTAATAAAACTTGCGTCAACCTGGGAAGGCATTAAAGCGGCAGAGCAATTAGAAAAATCAGGGATTAACTGTAACCTCACGCTATTGTTTAGTTTTGCGCAAGCCCAAGCGTGTGCCGAAGCCGGTGCCTACTTAATTTCGCCATTTGTCGGTCGTATTTTAGATTGGTATAAAAAAGATACTGGCATTGCACAATACCCAGCCGATGAAGATCCGGGAGTAATATCTGTCACCAAAATTTATAACTATTACAAAGCCATGGGTTACCAAACCATAGTAATGGGCGCAAGTTTTAGAAACAGCGGAGAAATTTTAGCGTTAGCTGGTTGTGATAGACTGACTATCAGCCCACAATTGCTTGATGAACTGGCTAACTCTAACGCTGATATTGAGCAAAAATTGTTTGCGGAGCAACCGGCTTTAGCAAAAGAGTCACCGTTAACTGAAGCGCAATTTCGTTGGTTGATGAATGAAGATCCTATGGCAACAGAAAAGCTTGCTGAAGGTATTCGTAACTTTGCAATCGATCAGCTAAAACTAGAACAACAGTTAGCTGAATTATTGTAAGCTTATCGTTGACTTAGCGTTAAATCTGCCGTGATATTAAGATGATAAAATAAAAAATACTTATGATTCACTAACTTGTGAAAAAGAGGAAAAAAGTGGTTCATTTATTCCACATTGTATGATAAAAAAATCATGCAGTTGTAGAAAAAGGAGCATACCATGGATACACTCGAAGAAGTATTGGACTCACTTAACGATCAACCTAAATCGACAACAAGTAATAATAAAAAACGAAAATGGCGTGAAATAGAACAACTGAAAGAAAAATTCCAACTTGAAAAAGACTTAAGGGCATATGACGACTCGCTAGAGTACATGTTGGAAGAGTTTTAAGCTAATTAAAACATCATAACGAAAAACCCAGTTTTCACTGGGTTTTTTATTGAATAATCATCATAAAGTAAAATAAAAATGCAGCGAATTGGATTCGGCGATAAAGCAGCAACCCTCAATGTATATCTCGAAAATAGACCACCGCTTCCACAATATCAGCAATTAGCAACTCATCAGGCGATATCCGCAGGCGAAATCCATCAAATCAGTGAACAAACCGGTAATCATTGGCGCAAAATATTTAATGTTTATGCCAAGCTGATCTTTGAATTAACTCAGCCAAACTACCGCACTTGGCAAGATTACCGTGAGCAAGAATTACTGCAAGCAGGCAGTAAAACTGGCTTATGGTTTAGCCCAATACACATTAAAAACACTAACGCGTCACTGAACAACGACATCCATATTATTATGGGTAAAACCTACGCAACAAAACTCGGCTACGCAGAGCAATGTCATTGGCTATCAACGGACTTTGCCCTGTCGAAATCGCTGCGCATGATCATTTGCCCTTATTTTGACTATCGCCAACTGTCCAACATTAAAATCACGCAGTTATGCGCATTAATCAAACAATTAGACGCTAGTTAGCTCTAACGTTATTGTCCGTGCAAACAGTATAAATTTCCTTGTGTTAACCATCTCGGATAATAACGCGTTGGCTCACTACTCGGTTTCGCTAAGTAATAGCCCTGCGCGTAACTCATACCTAATTGTCTAAGGAGTTCAAACTCTTGAAAGCATTCGATGCCTTCTACCACGACCTTGGCATCGGCAGATTTTGCTAACTCAAAAATCGCGGTAATAAACTTACGTTTAAAACTGTCTTTATGGCAATTTTCAACAAAGTAGCGATCAACTTTAACTATATTGGGTCTTAGTTGACTCCATAGCTTAAGACCCGAATAACCAGCACCTAGATCATCAATTGCGACATCAAAGCCAAATTCCCGATATTTAGCCAAGGCTTGACTTAACATTTGCTCATTTGGATAAGGGTACTTTTCACTTAATTCTATGACGATTTGTTGGCAATCAAGTCCTGCCTGCTCAACAAATTTTATCGTTTCACCTTGAGGATGTGCTTTATCGAGTAAGACTAACGGGCTGATGTTAAGGAACAATTTCCCGGTTAATGATAAATGCACAAACTGTTTAATTGCGGTATCGCGACACAGTATTTCTAATTCAGACAACAAGCCGCATTCTGTTGCCTCGTGAAACAATTTATCTGGATAATAAAAGCAAGTGTTCTCTGGTCCGCGCGATAATGCTTCGTAACCGACGATGCTTTGCTGATTGATATCAAATATGGGTTGAAAAACTGTCGTAATGCGTTTTTCCTGGATGATTTTTTCAATGCTTCTATACACTAGACTCTCCTTTATTGATGCTAGTGTATGGAAGCAAAATGACAGTTTTATGACAGCAAAAACTAAATTATAGTTATTAAATCAAACCGTTAAACTTTCCGTTTAAGGTTAGTCCAATGTTGGAATATTACCTTCGTCAATGCTCGGTGAACCCTCTGCAGCAATACTATCTGCAGCAAGTGCTACCGGTGATTCAACCTCGACACGATCAACACGTTGCAAGCCTCGTGGTAATTTATTACCTCGTCGACCGCGTTCACCACGATAATGTTCGATATCACTCGCCTTTAAGGTTAGCTTTCGTTTACCTGCATGTAAGGTCACGGCATCTTGTGCGGTGATCACTTTTAACAAGGTAACAAACTCTTCTCTTGCCTTAGCTCTCGCCGATGAAATATTAATGATCTTATTACCTTTACCTTTGCTTAATACCGGCAGATCTTTAATGGGAAACACCAGCATTCGCCCTTCAGAAGTTATTGCCATTACTAAGGCAGTGTCGATATCTGCGATATGTTGTGGCGTCATAACTTTAGCATTGGTTGGCAAACTCAACAGTGCCTTACCATTTTTATTACGACTGACCATGTCGGAAAATTTACCAACAAAGCCATAACCCGCATCACTACTAAGCAAGTAGTTAGCGTTATCATCCGCCATTAATGTTTGTTCGAAGTTCTCACCCGTTGATAAGTTAAATCGTCCGGTCAGTGGCTCTCCTTGGCTCCTTGCGGTGGGTAAACTATGGGCATCGGTAGTATAAGCTCGGCCACTTGAGTCAATAAAGACCACAGGGCGATTACTCCGTCCTTTTGCCGAACAAAGATAATCATCTCCCGCTTTATAACTTAACGCACGCGCATCAATATCATGGCCTTTCGCACAACGTGCCCAACCTTTTTGCGAGACCACTACGGTCACAGGTTCACTTGGTACCAGATCTTTTTCAGATAACGCTTTTGCTTCTCCACGTTCGATCAATTGAGAGCGTCGGTCATCACCATACTTTTCAGCGGCTTCCAATAGCTCTTTTTTCATCAGCGTATTCATACGCGTTTTCGAACCAAGGGTTTTTTCTAAGTAATCTCGTTCTTTATTTAATTCGTCTTGCTCCGCGCGTATTTTGATTTCTTCAAGTTTTGCTAATTGACGAAGTTTAATTTCTAAAATCGCTTCGGCTTGAAGTTGCGAAAGACTAAAACGCGACATTAATTCCGCTTTAGGATCGTCAAAATTACGAATAATTTCGATCACTTCATCAATATTGAGATACGCGATTAATAAGCCATCTAAAATATGTAAACGTGCTAAAACTTTATCGAGTCGATATTGTAAGCGACGACGAATGGTCTCACGACGAAACTCTAACCATTCGATCAATATCGAGCGAAGATCTTTAACTGCAGGTTTGTTGTCTAGCCCTATCATGTTTAAATTAACACGATAGTTTTTCTCTAGATCTGTGGTGGCAAATAAGTGTTGCATCAACTGTTCAACATCAACACGATTTGAGCGCGGTACAATCACTAAGCGGATCGGATTTTCATGATCAGATTCATCACGTAAATCAACCACCATAGGTAATTTTTTCGCGGTCATTTGACCAGCAATTTGTTCTAAAATTTTAGCGCCAGACGCTTGATGCGGTAACGCAGTGATAACAATTTCACCATGTTCGATTTCATATACGGCGCGCATTTTAATGCTGCCACGTCCGGTCTGATAAATTTTCTCTATATCAGCCTGAGGGGTAATAATTTCTGCGTCGGTTGGATAATCAGGGCCTTTTACATGCGTTAACAACTCAGCAAGTTCAGTTTTCGGCGCTTCAATTAACTGTACACAAGCGTTGGCAATTTCTCTGACATTATGAGGTGGAATATCCGTCGCCATACCAACAGCGATCCCAGTGATACCGTTAAGCAAAATATGCGGTAACCGGGCAGGCAATACTTTGGGCTCTTTCATCGTGCCATCAAAATTAGGCATCCACTCGACATTGCCTTGTCCGACCTCAGCCAGTAGCACTTCAGAGAATTTGGCCAGTCGCGCTTCGGTATAACGCATCGCGGCAAAGGATTTTGGATCGTCCGCCGCCCCCCAGTTGCC
>JBNKXM010000055.1:0-8893 GCA_050300315.1 Thalassotalea sp.
ATACTGCTGACATCTTGGTTGGAACTTGACCAACCAAATAGACCTTTATAATTACCAAGGCCTGGGTACATTAATAAATAACCAAATCCCCAAACAATAGTGATTAAGAAAAACGTACTCCACCATTTAGGCAAAGGGTTATTCAATTCTTCAATGCCATCGAAAGAGTGTCCCATAGACTCTCCTTCTTCAACACCTGCAAAGTTCTTCAAACACCAGCGAAGTAGGATAACACATCCAACTAACGTTCCTAATGTAAGAACCGTAATCCATATACTCCAGAAGCTAGACATTATCAGTCTCCTGTTTGTTAATTTCTTCTTTGTGATCTTCGTCGAATATTGAGTTAGCTGCTTTATCAAAATCAGCTTTACGTTTTTTGCTATACGACCACATCACAATGATGATAAATAGTGCGAAAATTAAGAGTGCAATTAAGCCTCTAAGCGTTCCATAATCCATAATCGTTACTTCAATGCATGACCAAGTGACTGTAAGTAGGCAATTAGCGCATCCATTTCAGTTCTACCTTTAACTGCGGCTTTAGCACCCGCAATGTCATCGGCAGAATAGAGTGGAATAGGATTCCCATGTTCATCTTTACGGCTTCTATTTCGCGTTAAGAAATTAAACGTTTCTAGCTTCTTAGCGGTTAGGGCACCATCAAGGGTATTTTCACTTAACCACTTGAAAGACGGCATATTAGACTCAGGAACAACTGAACGAGGATCGGTTAAATGCGCACGATGCCAATCGTCACTGTAACGACCACCAACACGAGCCAAATCAGGACCTGTACGTTTAGAACCCCATAAGAATGGATGTTCCCAAACATGCTCACCAGCAACAGAATAATGACCATAACGTTCAGTTTCTGCACGGAACGGACGGATCATTTGGCTGTGACAAACGTTACAACCTTCACGAATGTAAATATCACGACCTTCCATTTCTAACGCAGTATATGGACGAAGATTGTCAACCGGTTGCGTAGTTTCTTTTTGAAAGAATAAAGGGGTTATTTCTACTAAACCACCGATGCTGATCGCAAATATGGTGAAGATAAAGAATAAGCCTACGCTTTTTTCGACTTTTTCATGTTTATTAATCATGGTTCGTCTCCTTAAGCTACTTCAACAGGCTTCAGACTTCCGTCTTTAGCAGCAATTGTTTTAAACATGTTGTAGGCCATTAATACGAATCCAGATACTACTAATACACCACCTAAGAAGCGAATGAAGTAGAATGGATAAGACGCAGTTAAACTTTCAACAAAACTGTAGGTTAATGTACCGTCTGTATTTACTGCACGCCACATTAAACCTTGCATAACACCAGAGATCCACATTGCTACGATATACAATACGATACCAGCTGTGTGCATCCAGAAGTGAATATTGATTAAACGGATGCTGTACATGCGACCTTGATTAAATAGCACAGGGATTAAATGGTACATAGCACCAATAGATACCATAGCTACCCAACCTAGTGCACCTGAGTGAACGTGACCTATAGTCCAGTCTGTGTAATGTGATAATGCATTAACCGATTTAATCGCCATCATTGGACCTTCGAAAGTAGACATACCGTAGAAAGACAATGAGACAATTAAGAAACGAAGAATTGGGTCATGACGTAATTTATGCCATGCGCCAGAAAGAGTCATGATACCGTTAATCATACCACCCCAAGATGGTAAGAATAAGACAACTGACATTACCATACCGACACTTTGTGCCCAATCAGGCAGAGCTGTGTAATGTAAGTGATGAGGGCCAGCCCAGATATACAATGAAACTAACGCCCAAAAGTGAACAATCGATAAACGATATGAATACACCGGACGTTCTGCTTGCTTAGGAACAAAGTAATACATCATACCTAAGAAGCCAGCTGTTAATAAGAAACCTACCGCGTTATGACCCCACCATTGCATCATGGCATCGATAGCACCAGAATATAATGAATAAGATTTAGTTAACGAAACAGGGATCGCCATGCTATTACCTATGTGTAAAACAGCAACCGTGACGATGAATCCGCCAAAGAACCAGTTGGCAACATAGATATGTGATGTTTTACGTTTCACTAAGGTTCCGAAGAAAACAATCGCATAACATACCCAAACAACGGCAATCAAGATATCGATTGGCCATTCTAGCTCAGCGTATTCTTTACTCGAGGTGTAACCCAAAGGAAGAGTAATTGCCGCTAGAACAATAATGGTTTGCCAGCCCCAAAAGGTAAAAGAAGCCAGTGGACCACCAAATAATGTCGTTTTACAGGTTCGTTGAACAACATAATAAGACGTTGCAAATAAGGCACTTGTGCCAAATGCAAAGATAACTGCATTAGTATGCAGTGGGCGAAGACGGGAATATGTTAGCCAAGGTGTATCAAAGTTTAAAGCAGGCCAAATTAATTGGGCGGCAATAATAACACCTACAAGCGTACCAACGATTCCCCAAATAACAGTCATGACGGTAAAATTACGTACCACATCAAAGTTATATGACGGCTGATCAAGCGTTGTTGTCATTTTTATTGGTTCCGTTAACAAGGTTAATTTTGCAATTATGAAATTTTCCACAATTAGCGTATTTCTGAGATAGCGATATCGGCATGTGAGTTATGTCACATAAAGTGCGTGTACAGCCTGATATCAGTGGCAATTTTACCTTCCGCAGATGATTTAGATCAATACAAAAACATGATTTAAATCAATAAAAAGGAAGTCCATATAAAAAGTAAGGAATTAAATGGACGTATTGCCTGTTTTATAATCTATATCTGTACAAATTATCTTAAAAAGGTAGTACAAAGAAATTGTTTCGGCGAGTTTTGTGATAAGTCGTATTTAATTATGAGTAGTATTTCTCCTTACTTTAGTAGTAATAATATTTAACATTTAATTTGAAAGATGACATTAGCGTGTCGTCTTTTATCACATTTATTACCAATAAAACTGTGCTCGAACACTTAATGCTGATCCCTTTATGGTATTGCCATTATTAGTTAAACGACCATAGTTAATGTTGGCATGGGTATAGTCCATAGATAATCGGGTATATTTGGTGGCGAAGTAATTAATACCTGAGGTCATGATTTTGGCGGTCGAGCCATGGTCCTTATCAAGAAAATCGACCTGTTCTATGCGCGAAAAGATTTCCCATGAGCCATTGTTATTGCTTGGGGTGACGCCTAAAAAGGTACCTGATGTGTGATCATATGCTCGAGTATCTCCGGTAAAAAAATAGCTTGCTTGCAAATAATGACTGGAAAACTCCCGACCTGAACGCTCATTTAATTCATCAAATTGTGCAAGCAGGTATTCACCGGTGATTTGCCAGCTATTCATCTGATATGACAGTTCGAAATTATAAACATTACTACTGTTTGCGTAAAAACTATCGGTAGTAATGCTTTTAACTGGGGTGCTATGCACTCCGGCGCGATCTTGCGCCTGAAAAGGAATTGTTTGGTCTAGATCTCGTACACTGACTGCCGCACCAAGGTGTAGTAGTTGATTACCGGCATGTATTGGCAAATAGCTTAAGCGCCCAGTAACAGCATAGTTGTTATCAGTCGCACTTGATGCGATATCAAAAACACCAAATTGATAAGCATAGTTGTTACCGTAACCGGCAATACTTACCCCTAACTCTCTATCCCCAGCGAAATGCGAATTACCGGTAACAGAGCGCTCAATTGCAGAAATAAATTTTGAGCTATTGGCACTTTCTAATCCCAGAGGTTCAGCATGTTTACCTATATAGAGATCAAATGGCTTAAAGCCAGAGTATTTGATATAGGTATTGCTGTTAGTTGCACCTTGCTGATTAACGTTGGTTTGAAAGCGATACTGCCAGTCGTGGTACTTACCTTTTAGGTAAATACGCGAACGTCGGATCTCACTACCTGAACCGCTTTTATCAGTAACGCCGGAAAATGCAGCATCGTTCCAGGCTGCGAAGTCCACCATTAATCGGCCGTTAATGCGAAAGTAAAAATCCTTGCTGTTGATGGCAAGTCCTGCCTGATTATTGATATCAATATCATGGATACTGGCTGCAGCATTTTCTGCATTGACTTTACCTGATATGGCAAAAAATAATGTAGCAACAGAGAGAAAATTGAGTTTGTTCATTATGACTTATTACTGTTAAGAATATGATTGAGTAACAAGAATAATGATTTCTATAAAAATGATAATTACTTGAAATGGAAAACCTCTATTTCATTTATAGAAACAATAATTTCCCATTTGACACAAATATTATGGATATATTATTTGAAAAGCGAAGCGACAAAGCGGATAAAGCAGTCCAGTTTGGCGGAAGAATCTCTGCGCTGCTGAAATACTGCATAACGATTGCGTGAATCTTGCTGCCATTGCGGCAGTATTTCTATTAAATTTCCCGCTGTTATCTCGTCGTCCACCATGTATTGCAATAAATTGGCAATTCCCTGACCATTTCGAGCAGCCATCAATAATGCATAATAATTGTTACTGCTAAACCATGGTTCTGGTTGAAAAATTATGCGTTGTTGCTGATTACGAAAACTCCAGTGTGCATTGATTTGAGGTCCCTGGTATACCAGTAATTGGTGTAAATTGAGATCGTCAGGGGTTTTCGGGCTCTCTAATTTTTTTAGATAGTCAGGTGAAGCTACCAGCTTTTGCTGATGCTGACCTAAAAGGACAGAATATAAACTGGAGGTTGTGGGTAGCTCGACTGACCGAATGGCAAGATCAAAACCTTGTTCTGTAATATCAATTAAATTTTCGCTAAACAATAAATCCAGTTTTACTTTTGGATACGCTATCTGGAAATTATGTAATTTGGGGGCGATAAAGAACTGGCCTAATGCCGATGGCATAGTGACTCTCAGTAGCCCTGAAGGCTCAGTGGTTTGACTTTTTATGCTTTCTTCAAGTGATTGTAATTGTGCCAGCATTAGCTTGGCACTGTTAAAGTACTGACGACCACTGTCAGTTAAACTTTGTGAACGCGTGGTGCGATTTAACAATTTAGCCTGTAAGGTGTTTTCGAGTTGGTAAACCGCTTTACTGACCGAAGATGTTGTCATATTCAAGCTGATTGCTGCCTGAGTAAATGAACCCTTTACCACAACTTCATTAAATACATTCATCAGATGAAATTTATCATTTTCGCGACGCATTATTGTTTCCGAAAAAGAAATAGAATGTCATTATTTTTGAAAATTATTCTTTTTATGTAAAGAAATAACAGTATGCTGATAAAAATAGGTAAATTTATTTTAAAACCTATGTATTTGTACAGTGTGTCTGGTATGAAAATTGAACAATTTATCGGATTTAATTATTTTATGTTGAGGTTATTAGATGTCGTTCGTGATAGAACATGCGCTGTCAAAGAGCTCTAATTAAATTATCGGTATTAATGGTAACGCCCTGTGTATTTAGTGACGATTTTTTGGAGTTACCGTCGATGAATTAGGCCATGACTTAGCATATCTATGGTGTCTATTTTACTTTGTTCTTATATTCTCTTTAAATAATGATTTCAGCTACATATTCTAGTGGCTTGCTGCTAAGATTCATGAATCACTTCGAGAGCTATTTAAAGTTTTTTTATTTTTTTGAAATTTACAGCGGTCTTGTTTGAATTAACGCAAATACAGGTTAAAGATCGGCTAACTGTTGTAGATCGTTAACGGCAAGTAAGTTGACTTGTTTTTTCGATTGAGTGATCAATCGCTCTTGTTGAAATTTAGAGAAAATTCGGCTTAGTGTTTCTCGTCTTAGACCGAGAAAGTTAGCGATATTATCTTTACTTATGGTTAAGTTGACTGTGGTTACAGGCGTGTCATTTAACGATAACCGCTGGCTGACATTTAGTAAAAATGCAGCGACTAAACTTTCAGCTGATTTTTTGGCTATTAGTGATTCAAATTGTGTTTGAGAAACATAACTTTGGCGCGTTAATAACTCCACTAAACTTAATTGCAGATTAGGTATAGCTTGCGTACAGGCCAGCAAGTTTTTCACATTGACACGGCAAACCGAGCTATCGCCAATGGCGACTGCATTTTGCTTATACACCTTAGGGTATAGTGCATCTTCGCCAATTAACTCTCCAGGAAAACGAAAGCCAAATACTTTTTCTTCATTGGACTGGTTAAACTTCGTTAATTTAAAGGTTCCTGAGCATACGGCATAAATTTCTGTTAACGCTTGTCCTTCTTTAAATAAATAATGATCTTTTTCTGACGACGAACGTTTAGCAAGGTATTGATGAGTAAAGGTTAATGGTTGTTGAGCTGTTTTTATTGGTAAACAAATCGGTTCCATTGCACATTGGTTACAGGCAACGTAATCGTGATTTTTCTCACTTAAAGTTTGAATGCGCTTACTACATTGTTTCATCATGGCTAATGGACTTAAATTGTAATAACAATATGAATTTAATAAATAAACTATCGTTATTTGGTTCTTTATTAAGCAATATTATACAGGGCTGGCTATTTAGAAAGCTGATCATAATCAAATTCATGTATGATAGATGTAATTAAATTCGTTAAAATTTTTACCATGAACTATCCAAATTTTCTTGTTGTTACCTTATTTGTGCTATTAGTTGGCTGCCAACCAAAAGCTGACATTAAATCGATTTATGTTGCTCCTCATTGTTTAGTCAGCCAAACGCAATGTGTTATGGCGTCGAAATTTGGCGAAATATCTGTGCTTTTTAATGTTGATGAAGTCACCAGTGAGCAGAATTTTTCTATCATTATTGCGGGCAAACAATTGACCAGTGACATCAAAGTAGAAGCGTATTTGGAAGGTAAAGAAATGTATATGGGAAAAATTCCCTTATTTTTTACCTTTGATCCGGCGAGCAATACGTTTACCAGTGAGGCACTGATAGGTAGTTGCAGTGAAGAGAAAATGATCTGGCAGATGTCGTTAAAGCTTGTTAAAGATCAAGCTGAAGGACAGGTTATTTGGCAGCAGTTTTTTATCGATTTTCAGAGTCGACGTTCTTTTTAAAGGGGTTAACTAAAGAACAACCATAGCGCGACTAAAATCATTAAGCTGCCTGAAATAACATTGAGTAACTTTACATTGTTGCGCTGTGTTAATACCCGGCCAATAGTTTTACCACCAGCGGCATATAACATCATGCATGTAAATTCAGAAATCATAATTATTGTTACTAAAACAACAAGTTGAGATGGTAACGCGTAACTCTTGTTAATGAAAGGTGGTAATAAGGATATCATAAATGCCCAACCTTTTGGATTAGCAATAGCGGTAAATAACCCTTGGGAAAATAATGCACTTTTACTGACGTCAGTGATGGTTTTACCTTGCTCAGATATCGCCAGTTTACCCTTTGAACGGCACATATTTACGCCTATATAGAGTAGATAACTTGCGCCGACTAATTTAAACAATGTAAATAATAACGGCGATTTAAGCATTAATGCCGAAACACCTATAACCGACGCAACAGCAACCGTTGCAACACCCAGTAATTCTCCCCACATCATCCATAATGTTTTACGAACGCCAATAGCCATTCCTAACGTCATAGCGAGTGTCATGCACATACCGGGAGTTAAGCTAACAAGAAAAAATGTTGGGATAAAAAGTGAAATTAAGGTTAAATCGATCAAGAGTACATTCTAGGTGGCTAACTATCGCTGGGATAGTAAATGAATCTATGATTTTTATGAACAGATATTTATCTTAATTTAACGACTTAGTATGTAAATCTATGTAAATTAAATTGTTGAACTGATTTTGACAAATTATCATAGCCCATAACTAAGGTGTTATTGATAGCGTCGCATCTTAACGTCGTCACAAAACATATAACAATAGCGATAAACAACGAATGGATAAAAAACCTATTATGGCCAGCGTTGCCATAATCTTGTCTGCATGTGCGAATAACGCCACATCGCCATCTATGTTAGATCATGTGGTTGTCCCGAAAAATTGGTCAAGTCAAAGCACGCAGAGGGCAGAATCTGAGCTGAGCGTTGATCAATCTTTGTCTGGGTGGTTAGCCATGTTTGATGATCCTCAGCTTAATGCTCTGGTTAATCAAGCATTGCAAGAAAATCCGCAGCTTAAAGCTCAACAAGCTACATTGGCAATTGCGGAGCAAAAAGCAATTATTGCGGGCGTTACTCGTTACCCTGAACTTAATTTAAGCCAAGGAAATTCAAGAAAAAAACTGGTAAATGATGCGAGCATTCAATATCAAAACAGTGCGTCGATTAATCTGCAACTTTCTTATGAACTTGATCTATGGGGTAAGTTATCTGCGGAGCAAAACCAAGCGAGTTTACAATATTTAGCAGCAAAAAATAGTTATCGTCAGCAGCAACTGCAATTAGTCACTGATATTTGTCTTTCTTGGTTTAATGTCATTGAAGCACAGCAATTGCTTAGTTTATATCAGGCCAGAGCCGATAACTTAGCCAATAACTTATCTATGATGCAATCATCGTATCGCTTAGGGCTTAAGCAAGCGTTAGATGTTTACCTTGCTCAAAATAATGTCAGTAGTGCGTTAGCAAGAGTGGCTGAGCAACAACAACTATTAGTGACACGTAAACGCACATTGGAATTGTTACTCGGCGAATATCCGTTAGGCACCATTAGTAGTAAATCAAGCTTACCAGTAGTCACCGATGATTTGCCTGCTGGTGTACCTGCCCAGTTGTTAACTCGTCGCGCCGATGTTTTAGCGTCTTGGTATCAATTATTGGCAGCGGATGCGGGGGTCGCCATTGCACATAAACAAAGGTTTCCTCGTTTTGCATTAACAACAACAGCTGGTGATAGTTCTGATGAGTTGTCACATTTGTTAGATGGTGGCGCATTGGCTTG
>JBNKXM010000056.1:0-8854 GCA_050300315.1 Thalassotalea sp.
TCTGATCCTTTCCTCCGGGGAAAAGAGCCCTTTGAGAAGCATCCTCTCTCGCATTTCCTGTTGTCCCGGTAAATCGACTGGTATGCTCCGGTTCATGATAGATTCCTGCTCTCAGGACGAGGAGTCTTTCATCGAGCAAGATATATTCAATGCCGTACTTAGCCGCAAAATCAATATAATACTTATAGGTTGCGGTATTTATGCCTGATTTAAAATCAACACCGTAAATATTATTGGCATTCCACCAATCCCAAGCCACTTGCCCTGGCTTGATCCAACTGGTATCAGTGAGCTGTATTGGCTCAGCCAATAAATAAGACAGTTGATTCGTTAGCAACTCTTCGTCATGTTGCGCTATCGCCATGATACGCCAAGGAAAATTGATCGCGTGCTGTGCATCAGGATAGGTTGCAATATAGTCAGCACGGGCAAGGATATTTTCATTACGATCGGATTTGTCTTTTAATTCCGCCGATAATACATAGCGGGCAAACGTTGCGGCAAGGGCATTGTTAGATTGACCTTTTAGCCACATACCAGGGTAGTTTTTAAGGGCACTTTCTGTCAGCACAACTTTGACATTAACGCTAGTCGCTAGCAATGGCAGACTAGCAAATTGTTGCTCACTGACTTCATTAATCATTTTCTCCAAATACAGTCGCTCATTGTGAGAGACAAAACTATTTTCTTCGGGAAATAATAACTCGGTATTGTCAGTAAAACGAAACAGCGCCAATTCATCTAATACGTTAAAAGAGCCGCGTTTTGTGGTTGAGAAGCGATAGGCAACGCCATTATTAAAAACACGAAATGTTAAACTTAGGTTATCGGTAAAACTAAAAACAATTTCCTGATAATTATCGATGATTTTTGCTGATTTTTGTTTTACAACCGGATAGACAATTTGATTAACGCTATCGGTTTTGACCGAATTCAATTGGTAACTTGCTGGTTTTTTATCCTTGCTCTCTAATGTAAGCCATGCGCTAGCATTGCTTATAACTAACTGATTGTTAACGCTGACCTGATAACGGGCGGGATGATCGTTAGTTAATTGTTCTGGTAATTCAATACTCAGCGTAATTTGTTGATCTGGCGATTGTATGCGGTAGTTTTTGGCATCAAGCGGTAACGATGACAAAAACAACAGTAAAAAAACACAAGCTTGAATGACGAAATAATGCACTTTCATAGTTTCACTTATTGAGTTAATGAGACAGTTAGCTAGGCTAAATTCAGCTACAAATTTAGCCCTGCATATTTTTATATCTTTATAATTTAATGTTGATTGGTGCGTCACCATGCCATTTAATGGTCTGAATGTGTTTATTCGGTTGCGCTATGGTAATAGTGAGTTCATCTTTACGCTCTGTATTACGTAACACACAAATATCGATATCATCTGCAAAGGCTCGTATATTATTTAGGCACATTTTGTTCCAAGCACTTGGCAGATAAGGTGCCAATTTGAATGAATGAAACCCCGTCGGCTCTATGCCAAAAATACCTTCAGTGACTACACGAGCGTATAAAGCACTTTCTGCTGACAAATGACGTTGATTGCCTTCAGGCCATGCTTCAACGGCATAAGGAACATGTTCACCCAATAAACGTTTACGTGAGTAATATTTAAAATAGCGCATCGCGGTATCGGTTTCTTGCGCGGCAAAGATGCCACGAAACGCATATAAGGTTGCTCGATCCCAAAACGTCTCATTACCAGCTTCACTGTAGATGCCGTTTTCATTCCACAATAACGGTGATAACAAGGCAGCTAACGTTCCTTGCTTACGGGTAAACACTCCCATGGTTAATGGCAATGAAATCCACGCGCGTAACTTTTTGTTACCGTCAAAGTAACGATAGGTATCAAAACCTTGTACGTTTGCACCAAAATAGTTTTCGATGTTAGTTAATAAGGTTTTAGCTTGTTTTTCATACCTTGTCGCTTTGTCAATTTGACCTAATGAGCGGCTTAAATAACTTGAACTCACTAATGCCCCGTAGGTAAGCATGTTGGTGCTTAAGTTATAATTACCAGCGGGAAAACGTCCTTCTAACTCATCACTATCAGAGGCAATCACGCCTTGTGGGGATAATTTTTTGAAACTAAACGTTAAGCACCAGTCAATTAACGGCTGCAAATTTTCCGCTTGTTGTTTATCGGCATAGGCGAGGGCGAAACGGCTTGCACCGTACGCTATCATGGCACAATCTCCGCGATCACCTGCGCCATTCCAAATATCGTCGCCTTCGGCAATGATTGACGAGGGAATGGCAGCAAATTCATCATTGATAAAACGAGCAAAGTGACGATAGCTGTTAATGGCAGACTCATTACCGTTCGCATTACCTAGAAATGGAAAAAACGGATTGATGTATTCTGCTTGGTCGTTTGCCCAAATCGCTGCATAGTAACGACCGCCGCCGGGGCCGTGCATTAAACCGCCTTTGGTTCTAAAAATACTTTCAGCTGCTCTAAGCTTAGCAAAGGCAAACATTTGGTTGAGTACCGGATCTGGGGTTTGCAATTGCAACGCGTTGTTTAATTCGCTGACATACTGTTGTCGTTGAGCAATTTCTTGCTCAGCATCAAAATCTTTTGCTTGTCCTTGCTTGGTAGCAAAATAATTAACGTAAATCGCTCTGCTTTGACCTTTTTCTAAGATAAATTTGCCGTGAGAAACGCTTTTAGCTTCAATTGCATAGCTACCGTAAACCCCTTTATCTTTTGGCGTAATATAGCGGTAATTTAGTGCTGAGGTGTTGATCTCAACGGTTTTTTTACCGTGATTAATAAAGCGAATGCGTTCAACAATTACAGGCTTTGTGGTACTTGGTGCTAATGTGCGAATTATGCTGACATTCGGACTAATGGCGCTCGTTAATGTTAACGTGCCATCAAATGCTACTTTAGTTAGCTGTTCATGACTTACCAGATGATTGTTAACTTCAATACTCGGTGAGATATCAAGCGGAAATTCATGAATTAAGCTCGCATGAGTGTCATTGGGAATTGTTCGTAGCATTGGCCAGACAATTTTACGGTTAAGCGACAAGTTACCCGCCGAATCGCTACCATAATAAATGATCCCAGAGACTTGTTCGCCACTAAATTCTAGGTGATCTTCATGACTATCGTTAACTTGCCACTCGATACCATCGCCTTTTAGCTGCCAACGATCGTCGAGTTTGTTGGCTAAATCATTGAGTCGATCCTCTGTTGCCGTTGCCGCGCCGAGAAACAACGCGGAGCAAATGATAATAGATTTACAGGTTAGTTTGCGAATCACCGCTTATCTCCTAGATATTACTAATTTATTGTTTTAAGACTATTGAGGTTATTTGAGCACACTTTATAAAATCGACACTTGCGATATAAAAAGAAAATATTCCTAAAAACTAACTTTATATAAATTGCTATTAATTAATGGCTATACGCTTCTTGGCGAAACTTTTGCGGTGACATATTAAATTCCCGCTGAAAGATATCGTAAAAGCGACTCACCGAACCAAACCCAGCTTCCAGCGCAATATTAAGTACGGCATGATTAGTGTCGATAAGTAATGCCTGCGCATGTTGAAGACGCAACTTATTAATGTATTGCTTAATGGAGATGCGCATCACTTGATTAAATAACTTCATTGCGTAATTAGGATGCAATCCTGTGTGCTTAGCGACATGATCAACGGTAATTTTTTGATCATAGTTATCAGCGATAAAACGTAAGATCACTTGAATATGGGCTAAACCAGAGACCAATGATTTACGTTCGCTATTCTTATCAAGTTTTGCCAAATGAAAACTGCTATATGATTCAAGCGACATACGTCTGATGCGATTACGAATTTCATCGATAACTTGAAACGTTAAGTGATCTTGTTGTTTTTCAAGATCTGTTTGCCACATCACAGTTGAGTGCTCGTCAGTAGGGTGCAGGCTGTTTGCTACTAGCACCTCACCATTAAGAATTTGATCGAGAAACTCACTTGGCAGTTTCCATGATAAAAAAGCCGATAACGGAATATAGATATTGACCATGTCACCGTCGCCATACGCAGCGGTCATTTGGTGAGGAATAGATGCCCAGAAAATGATCATTCGTCCTTCCGGCACAGTGATCTTCTTGCCGTTGATCAAATAGTCCGCTGAGCAATTGAACAAATAATTGATTTCGATATGACCATGCCAATGACTCGTCGCCATCACTTCAGGTTTATGCCGTTGAAAACCAAAATTATTTTCGTGTCCCTGAATAGTTAAAGGGCTTTGTGGATTAAATTTTATGCGGTTGACCCAATCTAACATAGCGTAAACTCAGTAATGGACGATATGCTCTAAAATATCGAATTATATAAAACATACAATATACATGTTAGGAAATGGGAAATAAAAGATAAAAAACAGGAGGCTTGATAAATGTTCATTAACGTTAGGTCCAGTTAACTATTCGATGAACATTTATCCTAAAAAAAAGCGTGGCTAATTATTCACTATATTCTTTAGCTACATTCTTTAGTTGCATTGTTTAGCTACATTGTTTAAGTGCCGCTTGTCTGATGTTACAACGCAGTAACGCTTCAGGGCCAATACCCACATATTTGTTGCCTAACAGCACTTGTCCCGAAATCAAGTCTTTATACCATTTCATCCATGGGTATTGATAACCATACGCACCAGCGGCGTGTAAAATCAATGCATCTTTAGGTGGAATAGGTACATCAACGTTTAAGTTTGGATAGAATTGTTCAATCACAACATGTAACCACTCATGTGTCCAAACGCCGGGATCATAGCGTTTATATTCTTGTAATTTGGCCGCAACTCCGATGTTTTCTGGATTAAATTTTACCGTAACATAGCCGGTTTGTTGAGTTTCCATCGACAAAGGGTCAAGCCAGGCTAAACCAAAGTAACTACTTTTAAAGCTGCAATTTCCGTCTTGCTCGCGCCAAAACAGAAAAATATTATCGTACATGCCGGGTGATAGTTGTGATAGTTCGGCAAGTCCTTGTTCAGCCTCTAAAGTGTACCATTGATTGTTCGGGTTATAGCGTAACTTTACTGGTTTGGTAAGATCTTGTCGTTGAATATCCCATTTCACCGTGCCAAAGGAAAATTTTTCAATGTGGTCTCGCATATTGAATTTGAAAAATTCATACGCCTTATCAAGGTCTGCTTTGGTAAATTTGCTACTACATTTCCCTGATGAAGTATCCCCAACGACTTCTGGCACGCCAACAAATAATGCTTTCCATTGATTCGCTGGTTGAACATCTTCGAGCGTTAATCGGATAGATGTACTCTGCTTATTAATCGTCACAGATTTTTTAAGGTATTGATTGCTAGTTGCTAAACCTATGCCGATATTAATTTCCCCCATAGGTAATGTCATAACACTAGGCGTTTGGTGACCACTAAAGTGGCCATTTAGGTAAATATCACCTTGGCTCGGAGCGTCAATAGTCACTTGCTGGCATTGTTCAGCCGCCTGACAAAAAACTTGTGCTGAAACAGGTGCTGCGCTAAAGGTAAAAAACACTAAGGTGGTTGTTAAGAGTAAATGTTTGACTCGTTTATAAGCTTTTATCATTGTTAGTTAACCTACTATTTTATATATAAAAAAAGCAAAGCTCCGGGCTTTGCTTTTTTAGTTGTTACCATGTTAATTAAAATTTATAGCTGATACCGACAGAATAGCGGCGACCATAACTTGCAGAGCTTAAGCCATAACGACCTTCGCTAGCGCCAGCTGTTAACATTTCGGTGTTAATTGCATTAACAGAAATATTATCTTCTGGGTCGAGCAAGTTGTTTGCATCTGCGGTAATACGTAGGTTTTCATTGATGTCGTACGACATACTGACACTTAAGCTGTCCCAATTAGTGGCGTTGGCTTGT
The DNA here is from genome assembly GCA_050300315.1 of Thalassotalea sp. Lineage (GTDB taxonomy): Bacteria > Pseudomonadota > Gammaproteobacteria > Enterobacterales > Alteromonadaceae > JBNKXM01. The sequence goes on from JBNKXM010000056.1 coordinate 5,903, forward strand.
TCATTATCCGTCCAACCCCAAGTTTCATACGTCCAATGCCAAGCTTTATAAGCGTTGTAGCCTGAGCGTTTGTTGTAAGCAATATTGGCACTAAAGCCATGCTGTTCATAAAACAGATTAATGTTTGATTGGTTTTTAGATAATCCCCAAAATGGAATTTCGTTGCCTTCGCTGTCAAATTCTCCAGAAACACTGTTGTTGTAGGTGTAGTTTGCAGAAATACCAAAACCGGCTAACGATTCAGGTAAAAACTCATCAAAGGTTTGATACCACGCAATTTCGTAACCACGGATCAATGCTTTATTTTCATCATCATTATATGGACGTGTTACCTGAAATTCTTGACCGGCAATTGTTTCCGTTGAAATGTCATTTTTAACAAACGCGCTTAATTCTTTGAAAAAGCTCGCAAATGCTAAATTACCTGTTTCGCTGTAATACCATTCCAAGGCACTATCGAACATTTTTGCAGTGTAAGGTGCTAAACCAGGATCGTTTTCATACATCGAACGTTTAGAACGGCCATCGGCATCCGGACTTAACACGGGATTAATTTCCGTGATAGGACGCAACTGATTGAGGTTAGGGCGCGCCATTGCTTTTGATGCCGCCAATCTAAAGACAACGTCAGGTGTTAAATTAATTTTAAAGTTAACGCTAGGTAATATTTCAGAGTAACTGCCTTTAAAATTAACTAGCACGCGCTCTTGCCAACTATCATCGACAGGAATACCTTCACTATCAAACTGCAAATTAGCGGGATCTTGTGAATAACCATGCGAAGTAACGTCGGTTTTTACATATCTAACACCAAGGTCAACCATATAAGGCAGATCAAATAGTGTGTCTTCAATTTTTGCTTCTATGTAGGCGTGGTAAGTTTCTTCTTTTACCGCGTAGGTGCTGCCACCTGATTTAACCAGCGACGGAATGACTAATTGATAAGCTTCAGGATCAAGCTTTTCAAAAAAATCATATAGTGCGTCTACATCGATACTTGCCCAACTTGATGGCACATTGGCACCACCACCAAAATTATCACCATTACCCGGTACGATAACATTTGCTGGCAGGCTCCACATTTCCTGTCCGCCAATAAAAACAGTTTCAGCGTCATAGGTTGGATTGATTTGATCCATAAAATCTAGCGCAAAAATAGAACCATTTTTAGGGCTGTAACGTACTTTATCTTTATCTTGCATGCTATATCCGGCACCAAAATACAGCTCGGTTACTATGCTGTCGTTTAATTCATAGGTACCATCGATAACAACACGCGTTGTGGTATCTTTGATGTTATCTCCGTCAATTCTGGAGTAGTGCGCGCCATATTTAGCGTTTTCATCGAGTGCTTGTGATAATGAAATATCTGGAATAGCTAAACCATTATCAAAATTGATTGACGCGGCATCAACACCAGCTCGCACCACGACAAATTTAGTATCACCGTCATTTTCATTTTTCGCTTGAGAATGTGACGCATCGAAATTTAAGGTTAGTTGGTCGTGAACCCAATTCGCATTAAGGCCTAGTTGATAAGTGTCACTTTTTCGCGGATTACTGTCTTCTAACAACTCCAGCGTTGCATCATTCCAAGATGCAGAATCTAAAAAGCCATCATCACCAACGTTATAATCGGTATATTCGCCGAAGGGCCCCCACGCGGTAGGCATAGCTAACGACAATACTTTACCACTCGAATCAATATTGTAAGTGGTATATAACGCATCAAAATTAACATCAAGTGCTTCGGTTGGTAACCATTGTAAGGCAAATGTGCCGCCCATACGTTCACGTTCAGAGCGGTTCATATTAATTTTTGGATAACTTGGACTACGGAACATATCGTCTACCGTACCGCCCGCTGGAATTGGCGCATTATTACCGATATCACCGTAGGTGTTGTCGTGCCACCATGAAGACCAATAGGAGTCATATCGAGAAGTCGTTTTGGTATGAACCAAAGATAATAACGCACCAAGCGAACCGTCATTAAAGGTTTTGCTGGCAATAAAGCTGGTTTTCGGGTTTGTTGCCTCGGCGCGTTCGTTATAGTCAGCTTTGACTGAAACGCTCACCGCGTCACCTAAATCGAGAGGGCGCCGTGTGAAAATGTTAACTACACCACCGACAGCACCTTCTTGAAGTTTAGCTTTTTGCGTTTTGTGTACTTCAATTTTACCGACTAATTCTGAGGCTATTACGTCATAGTTAAAGTCACGCGAACCGCTGTCAGAAGCAAGTTTACGACCATTAAAGCTGGTAATGTTATAGCCACCTGTTAAGCCACGGATGGTGATTGTTTGGCCTTCGCCGTTATTTCGCGTAACACTTATGCCAGGTATACGCTGCAGCGCTTCAGCAACATTTTCGTCAGGAAATTTGCCGATGTCTTCTGCAACAAGCGCATCAACCACGTTATCGGCGATTTTTTTAATGCTTTGTGCTTCTTTTAAACTGCTGATAATGCCAGTGACCTCGATCACTTCGATTTCTTCTGCGTTGTCTTTTGATTGCGCTTTGGTTTTCTCTTCTATGACTTCTTTGCTTAATTCTGTCGATTTCTCTAGCTCTGTAGCCAAGATAGAGCTTGATAATGCAGCAGAAATGGCGAAGGTAAGATATTTGAGTTTCATCGTATTAACTTCCCAATTTTTATTAGAGTTATATGTGCTATGGATGCCAAATTTTTTGATGCTTAATAAATAGGCGAGGGTATGGTGACAAATGACACGGCGTAAATTCGTCCAAAAAAAACGCTATTTTTACCCAAAAACTAACTTGCGGTGCTCACAAGCAGCGATTGTTGAATTAATCAGCGCTATACAGAAGGATTGGTATAAACTTGGTCAAATAAAATACAAAGTGAATAGAAGACGTTAAAAGTCGCGGATAAATATAAAATAACGCTTTACAAATCACTGAGTAATCTTTAATATTCGCACCGCTTTC
>JBNKXM010000057.1:0-8806 GCA_050300315.1 Thalassotalea sp.
CCAATAACCCTTGGTAGGTAGAATAATAAGTTGTTGTGCATTTCTGCAGCCATAGCATGGCGTAATGGCATTTGATCAAGCCAAGATGATTGATTAGCGAGGATATTTTGTTGGATTGAATCAGCTGATGGAGCCCAAAGTTCAGTGACTTTTGCGATATCAGCAGGATCCCAATAGGGCAGGGAAATACCCGCGGCCAAGATTATTAACGAGCAAAGGGTGATTAACGTTATGCCTAAGATAAGCAAAAAGCGCACCGAACGATTTCGTGCTGTATAGACGATCATACCGCTAATCGCATACGTGAAAAGAATGTCACCATACCATAATAAATAGGCATGAATTAGCCCGATGAGTGCCAGTATTGTCATGCGTTTATAGTGGATCTTGGTTGGATTGCCCTGCTTTTTTGCGATGTTGTTGGCCATTAAAACCATGCCAGTGCCGAATAGCAGCGAAAATATCGTCATAAACTTTTGATCGGCGAATAGATGTGAAAAATAATAAATATAGAAATTTTCCTTGGTCAGATCGCCGAATGACATTGGGTTACTATATGCAGAAAGCACCATAGAGAAGGCTTGAATATTCATGATCAAAATGCCTAATAAGGCGACTCCACGAATAACATCAAGAGTTATTATACGCTCAGACTGCGCTATTGGTTGGTCAATATCTATCGTCATTGATTTCTCTTATATTTGTTTATAATCCATTGTTATACGAGCTGAGAGAATAACAGCATTAGTTACAATAAACCTGACTTAAGTTGCGAAAAATTTAAGCAAAATTGTTAAAAAAGTTTAGGTTTTGTACAAAAAATGTAACGCATTGCCTGAGGATAACAGGTTTATTTTAAAGGAATTTTAGGCGCCCAGTTTAACCATTGTGGTTTTGCTTTTTCATGTAGTGTGAATGTTGTTGGTGTGTTAGATGTCTTGCTTGTCGTTGGTGGTGTCGCAAAAGCAATACCGCCAGAGAGTAAGGTTTCCATCGACGCTGAGTCAATATTGATGCCTGAGAATAAACCAGCATCAATTTCAAAACCGCTAATATTCCAAAACTTGCTCTCTGGTGTCACTAAAGGCGCATAGCGCTGGGCAATATTAATATAGATATTCACCTGATCGGCGCTGGGCGCTAGGTCTACGCCAATAACTTGGCCAACCACTACTTGACGATAAAGTACAGGGTTGCCCACGCGTATCGATGCTAGTTGTTGGGCAGATAATGTGATGTTTAAGCCATAACCCAGTGTGGTGATGGCAGGCGGCATATCTTCGGCGTTAAAATGTGTTTGCAGAGAGCCATCTCCCGGTAATACTTGGATAAAGTCGCCTTCAATGAGCTTACTGAGTTTACTTGAGTTGATTAAACTTAGCTTAGGACTGACGTGCCAGTATTTAGCGCCAGCAACGGCAAACTTTTCGCTGTCTTGGCTTAGATAGCCAAACACAGTTGCGCCAGTGCCTTGCTTGTCAAACATGATGCGTTCAACGCGACCAATGGCTTGACCTTGAAACCTGATAAATTGACCCACTTTAATACCATTGATGTCGTTAAAGTGAATGCTGATGCCAATACCAGCCATTTCTGCTTGCTGACGATCAGCGAACAGCGTGAAATGTTGCCCCTCATCAGCCGATGGTTGGTTGATGTGTTGAGCTGGGGTATAGAAACTTAACCCTCCTTTAAGGACGCTGTCGAGCGAGTCGGTTTGCACGGCAAAGTTAGTGATATTTCCTTGTATTGATACACCTGAGGTTTGATAAAAGCGGGTATAGTGATTGACGAGGTGAGCAAATTCATCACTGATCGTGACCGTAAAGTTAACCTCTTGGCCTGATGGATTTAGAGCGACGGTATCGACTTGACCGACACTAAGTCCTTTGTACGTTATCAGGCTGCCAGGCAGTACGCCATGACTCTCTGTCGTTGACAGTGATAATTGTAAACCTGCGGCACTTGGATGTTTGGCAACTGGTTGTGGTGATAAATTAAAGGTTGTTGTTTTAGCACCATCGCCAGCATCAACCAAAATATAACTGCCACCTAACAATGCTTGCAAATCGCTAAGTCCCGCGAGGGATATTTCCGGATTTACCAGCCAAAAATGGGTGTTTTCTCGTAAGATGTCAGCAAATTCCTCGTAAATACCGATATTTAATTGCAGATGTGTTGTTGTTTTATTGATCTGGTGAACACTGCCAATTAATTTATCTTTATAGAGTAAGCGCATATTTTCAGATATGCCTTGTATCTCTTTAGTTAACAGTGTCAGTTTGATATTTTGTCGCGCGCGTTGTTGATTAATGGCCAATGGAAATGTGTCACCATTTTGAACAACTTGTTGGCTATCACCATGATCAAACGCTATGCCGCCAGATAACATGGTTTGTAAAGATTGCGCTTGAATATCAACACCTTGAATATTGCCTTTAATACTCAGTCCGCTAATGTTCCAAAAGTTACTGTTAGCACTGACAAAGTGCTGATATTGAGGTTCAATATGAATGTGAACCAAAGCTTGCTCGCTAGTGAGTTGTTCAATTGCTTGTACCGAACCTACCTGCTGTTGTTGATAAAAGATGCCGGTTCCTATTTTTAGTGATGAAATATCGCTTGTGGTTAACATCAGATGCAGCCCAGGCTCAGAATAGCTATAAGGTGGCTTTTGATTGTAAACAATAAAGCGATCATTTAATTGCCCGAGTGTTGATGGATGAATGCCAATGTGTGGTCCAGTGATCAAACTATGCATGTTAGTGACGCCAGCTAAACTCAACTGAGGGGAGACCACATAAAATTGCGCTTCTGTGGTTAAGTACGGCACTAATCTTGGGTTAATGCGAGCGCGGGCAATAATTTTTCGCTGATCAGCGTCTATTTTTTTCAGTGTGATAACTTTACCGACGGTAAGGCCTTGATAACGTATGCTTGCACCGGTGTCGATACCTGAATTCCAATTGAGCTCGAGTTCTATTTCATGACCCATTTCAGCGCTTTGAAAATTTTCATACAAGGTAAATTGTTGACCATTGTGTGCTATCGATTCACCGGATGAGAAATTAGGCTGATCAAAGGCAATACCGCCAGCAATAATTGATGCTAAAGATTCACTGTGGACACGTACCCCAGCGGCAAGTGAGCCAGTGACATCAAAGCCACTGGCATTCCAAAAGCGGGCATTTTCTTTAACTAAATGAGCATACTGAGGTTCGATAAACACACCTACTTCAACCTTATTGTTTTTAGCACTGTATTTAAATCCTGAAACATGACCAACGGTGATCTGCTTAAAGGTGACGGGTGAATTCTTTGCTAAAGAGCCGAGGCTATCGGTCAGTAAACTAATATGCAAACCAGGCGTCGATTGGTCGAGCATAGGAGGCTCTTTTGATGCAATAAAGTGACGTTGAGCTTTTCCTTCGGTAGTAAAATCTGGCTGAATATTGATGTAACTACCAGAGAATAACGTATCTAATCCACTGATCCCTTGGAATGAGACATCAGCAGTAACATACCAAAACACGGTTTTATCGGTGAGCATTTTGCTGGCATTGGCGACCATTTCAATTTCAACGATTACACTTTGCAGATCGTCACTCACATCGATGTCTTTAACGATTCCTGTGGTGAGTCCCTTGTATCTTACTTCCGTTTTGCCAATTACTATGCCGCGAGCATTGTCAAATTGTACGCTAATTAGTATGCCTCGTTCTAAATAAGCCTTTACTAATAACCAGCCACCAAAAATAAGCGCTATGATAGGTACTAACCAAATTGCGGAAATGGTTTCTTTTCTTTTTACCAAGGCTTTTGGGGGCTTAGATTCATTATATTCTGGCATGGATGCTCCTGCGTTCGATGTCCCATAACAGGCGCGGATCAAAACTGCTTACCGCAAACATGGTAAAAATCACCATTAGCGCAAAATAACTTAATCCCGGTGCTGACTCTATCGAGCTAATAAAACCTAAATTGACCACTGCCATCATGATAGTAACAACAAAGACATCGAGCATAGACCAAGGACCTAACCACTCGATTAAATGATAAAATTGGCTTTGTTTGCTGCGGGAAATATTAGCGTAGCGCTTGGTATTATAGAGCAGAAAGAATAGCCCGATGATTTTGACGAACGGGATAATAAAACTGGCAATAAAGATAATAATGGCAATGGGATACAAGCCATTTTTTATTAATGACGACACGCCGTTTAGTATCGTTGTTTCATTGGTAATGCCCAATTTATAAAACACCATGATCGGGTAAATATTCGCAGGAATAAACATCACTAACGCGGCAATAGTCCACGCCAGAGTGTATTGAACACTGTGTGGTTTTCTTATAAAAATCAGGCTATTGCAACGAGTGCACCGCTGGTGAGAACCAGAGATAGCATTGAGCTTGTGGCAGCAATGACAACTGCTAAGCCCCAATGTTTTAGCGCGTTGATACAAGGTCTTTCTCCAATTTTTCCCAGACATAGTGATGGTCGAGGGTATTTGCAATCAATGTTGAGCATAGCAAGAGTAAAAGAATAGAGAATAGTCCTGCGCCTATGGTTAATGTTGCCATGGTTAGGAGCTTGTATATCGAAACAATAATACCGAGAAAAAACACATGCACCATAACCCAAGTGTCTAGCTTATGATAGGAACGAAAGAACACTAATAATGCCGGTGAGAGCCGCTGGTATTTCAGTTGCAAGCAAAGATAAAAGGCGGACAGCAGTCGCACAATTGGGATGGCAATGGTAAACATAAATACACAGAAAGAAACCAAATAAGCATCATGGTTAATCAATACCCTGATACATTCGATCAGTGACGCTTCATTGTAAATACCCACCGCCCGTATACCGACAATAGGTAAGGTTAGCGCGGGATAACAAAGTAATAATCCCGCTAACGCGACTGCCATGGTGCGCTCAATCGGATTTTTTTTACGTGAAAACAATGTGCCACCACAACAAGGACAAATAGCACTTTGCCCATGCTTAATATCTGGTAACTCCGAGAGGGTGTCACATTTTAAGCAAGCGATTAGGTTATGTGGTTGATTATTAGTATTCACATCATTAGGTAAAATTATTCACATATTTTAAGTGTAAGATATTGTGGAGTTTTCACCATAAAAAAGCGGTATAAAAAAAGCAGCTCCTTGAGCTGCTTTTATCCGATATTAGGCGGTTTGTAATTTTTCTATTGGCTGAGCTACTCGCAGTGGTTGCCATTGCAAGTAGGTTATCGAACGCCATAACCATTCCAGTGGACCAAAGCGGAAATATTTTAACCAAAAGTGACAGAACACAGCTTGGCAGAATAAAATCACCACAACAATCCCCACTTGTTCTGAACGACTGATTTGACCAAACATCCCTCCAGCATAACCATAGAAAATACTGGTTAAGATCACCGAATGTGAAATGTAATTGGTGAGCGCCATGCGTCCTAACGGAGATAACCAAGAGAACCAGCGGATAAACCAAGGTTTGCTGGCTAACTTAACAAACATACCCAGATAACCAAAACAAAGTACGATCTGACCGTAGAAAAACAAGTTGCCGCCTACCGCGGTAAGCTCTAATGAATGTTGTGCCGCTGGATTAAGTAAAATATACACACAGGCAACATTAAGCACTAAACCAAAACCTAATCCGCCCCAGCATAATAGATTGAAAAAACTTTGGTGTTGTTCAGGACGCTTGATCCGCTCGCTAGCAATTAGCCAATAACCAAGCATAAATAACGGCAAACAAACTACTAATGCCATGATTGGCGTATTTTGAAGTTTCTCTAGGCCATTTGAGAAGCGATATTGCGTGGTTTGCCAATAATCTGCACTGCTAAAAATTTGCTCTTCTTTGTGTATTTTAATAGCACGTTCTTTATGGCGTTCAAAACGTTGTTCGGTGCGATAGGCGACTCTTTCTTCAGCAGTCATCGCGTCTTCGTCTACTTCTGGTTCATCTGTGGTTGCCAGTTCGTCCGTTTGGTCAATTGGTGGCTCTTGCGTTAAATGACTGGTTAAGAATTCAGGTGTTTGTTTGAAATCTTCTAACAATTTCTCTGACTGTTGACGCACGGCAACACGTTCTTGCCAGTCTTGTTCGACTTGAGCATTGTCACGAGTTACACCAAAATACATGGCCGCACACAGTGAAGCAATAACAGGAAACAACATAATACTGAGGCCTGTTCTAAGAAACATTTCTGGATTATTACGTTTGGCGAATCGTTTGGTTCTTAATAAAAATACGAAGCCAAGTAATAGCAAACCAGCCACTGCATAGTCGTGGAGGATATCGCCACCCCATAAAAAGGTCATGTGCGCCATACCAAAAATGAACAAGGCCAACATACGGCGAGTAAACCAAGCTCCGAATGGTCGTTGAGCTTGTTGCGCATTGAGCAACATTACGGCAAAGCCCATACCAAATAGCAAGGAGAAGAGTTTATAGAACTTACCTTCGATAAATACTTTGACCAGCCAACTTGCCGCCCAATCACCACCTGTTTGGTTAAAATCAAAAGCCATCAAATCTGAAATTGGTCGATTAAACCATTCAATATTCATAAAGATAATGCCGATCAAAGCAAAACCTCTGAGTAGATCCATTAGTTGAATACGATCTTTGTTTGACACAGGGTGTAATACTGCGCCGTTGTCATGTTGTGGCAAAATATTGCTCATAGTTATTTATCCTAAATACCGTCATAGTCGTGCGTAGCTCACTTACAGCACAATACATGCCATTACATATATCATTGAATTTATTGAATAAATTTAAATTTAAAAAGAAGCTAAGTGATAAAATGTGTTAATTCAACAAATTATAGGTGAATTTAACCAAAAGTGGGCACAGGGATAAATGAAGGTGATTAAGTGCGTTAAGGTAAAAAGTTGAAGCAATAAAAAAGCAGCTGATTAAGCTGCTTTTTTAGTCATGCTTGAAACAAATATATGCAAGCGCTTATTTTAATGCTGCCATATAGTTTGCTACAGCGGCAATATCCTTGTCAGATAACTTGATAGCAATATTACGCATCATACCGTTGGCGTCGTTGCTACGTTGAGCAGAACGGAATTGCTCTAATTGCGAGGTGATATAAGCAGCGCTTTGACCTGCAATTGCTGGGAAGCCTGCTTTTTCCATGCCTTTACCGTCTATGCTATGACACGCAGAACAAGCCGCAATACCGCGTTGAGCATCGCCACCAATAAAGAGTTTTTCACCATGAGCATCAGTTTTTGCTGGAGCTGGTTTTAATGTTTGAGAAGCAAAATATGCTGCGACATTTTTAACATCGTCATCAGATAAACCTGCTGCCATACCTGCCATTACCGCATTGTCGCGTACACCAGATTTAAATTCAGTTAATTGTTTAACTAAATAAGATTCGTTTTGACCCGCTAATGAAGGGTACATAGCAACTAACGCATTACCATCAGCTCCGTGACAAGCTGCACAAGTAGCCGCTTTCGCTTGCCCTGCCGCTACATCACCAACTAATGATTTTACAGCTACTTTACCTTCAGAAGCTTTTACTTCACCAACTGCTGACGTATCTTCAAAATATGCACCAATGTTTGCGATATCTGAATCAGATAAGTTACCTGCAACTTGGTTCATTGACGCGTTATGACGCGATTCTGCTTTAAAGGCATTTAATTGTTTTTCAATATATTCAGGATGTTGCTTAGCAAGATTTGGGTTGATTAACACCTTGCTGTTGCCATCTTTACCGTGACAGCTAACACAAGCGGTAATACCACGCTCTTTGTCACCATTTTCATAAAGTGCTTTACCTGCACTTGCGTCAGCAACAATTGCTGGCGCAGCTGGTGCTGCAGTAGGAGCTGCGGCTGATGCACTATCGTCAGCTGAACCTGCAGGCGCTGAACCGTCTCTACCGAAACTAGAAAAATGTGCTGCTACGTCTTGCATGTCTTGTTCAGAAAGTGCTGCTGCCATAGGTGCCATAACAGGGTCTTTACGATCACCAGCTTTAAATGCTTTTAATTGTTTTACGATGTAATCAGCATGTTGACCAGCGAGGTTTGGGTAATTACCAGCAATACTGATACCATTTGCACCATGACATCCTGCACATGTTGCCGCTTTCGCTTTACCTGCTGCAGCATCACCTTCAAAGGCATTGGCATGCGATAACATACCTAACCCGATGACAATAGAAAATAAGACGTTTTTCATGAGTTGCTCTCTGTTTATTAAAGCTAAGTTGCTAGCTAGTTAGCTATCTTTAAAGTTATTGATTAACGCGGCATTTTACACGAAACCATCGATTGTTTAATAGTGCTTAAGAAAAAAACACTAAAAAAAGCGTGGTTTTTACTTATTTGACTAAAAAAAGGATATAATCTCGTTTTATGTTTAGTTAGATCGGAAAAAAAATTGTCTTCATCTGCGGTTAATTTAAATAAAGCTACATTCATCATCAGTGCACCCGATATTCATCGTTTACCTGAAGATACAGGCATTGAAGTAGCATTCGCTGGGCGTTCTAATGCCGGAAAATCAAGTGCGTTGAATACGCTGACTAATCAAAAAAACTTAGCACGTACCAGTAAAACACCTGGTCGTACACAATTGATCAATGTATTTGAAGTGGCTGAAGGTCAACGATTAATTGACTTACCTGGTTATGGTTTTGCCAAAGTGCCAATCGAAATGAAGAAAAAATGGCAAAAAGCGCTAGGTGAGTATCTTGAAAAACGTGAAAGCTTAAAAGGCTTAGTAGTCTTGATGGATATTCGTCATCCGTTAAAAGATCTCGAC
>JBNKXM010000058.1:0-8562 GCA_050300315.1 Thalassotalea sp.
TTTTCATTGACTTGTTCATCATAAAACACTGCATCGGCAAATTGCATCTCACGGTGAGCGGCTAAGGTAAGTTTATCGGGATTGCCATCTAAGGTGTGAATAAAAGTGATCTCACCGGTTGGTGGTGGCACTTCTTCTTTTAAATTTGCGATAAGCTGTTGTTCAGCCTGTTGCGTGTTACCTTGTAATATGGCATTTCCAATGCTGCCTCTTAGGGTATTTTCCCAAAATGTTCTTCTATTACGTAGCCCTTTGATTCTTGCCTTAACATGCTCACGAAATTTAAATGAAAAATCCGCGAGTTTACCGTAGCCCGAAGGTAAGATTTTTTCGATTTCTTCTCGTAGCATCCGCAATAAAATAGGGGCGCTACCTGAACTGGACATTGCGATGATCATTGGTGAACGATCAATAATTGCCGGCGTGATATAACTACAAAGATCTGGTTGGTCAACCACATTGATCAGTATATTGTGTGTTTGTGCTTCTTGATAAATTGCATGATTAACGCTTGGATCGTCGGTCGCTGCGATCACTAAATTAAATTGTGACAAGTAACCCGCTTGATAATTATGCGCGAGCCAAGTGAGTTGATGACTATTGATCAAACGCTCAACACTAGCATTGACTTGCTCAGTCATCACGGTGATTTTCCCCGTGGTTTTTAGCAATAATTCGATTTTACGGGCCGCGACATCGCCACCACCAATAATTAAGGCATTGAGCTTGCTGCCAGTGAGAAAAATAGGGAAATAATTCATAGTATTTACTGTAGCTGAGTTAATGTATGTGCCATTTAGCGAGCAGTCTATCATAGCGTCCGTCTGCTTTTATTGATGCTAAGCTAGTTTTTACTCGGTTTATCACGTCGGGATCTGTGGCTAAATTCGCTGCGAGGTAAAGCTCACTGGCAAAGTTTGGAATTTCATAAACTAGCTTAAGTTTACTGGCATCTAATCCAGAAGTGGTGATTTCGTGTTGCCATATCATACTGTTGGTAAACGCTAGATCGGTACGACCACTATATAAGGCTTGCCATAATACGTTGTACTTGTTTGTTACATAGAGATTTTTTTTATGAGTAAAACCGTTTGCTAACAAATAATCTTCTGCAAGATCTTGGCGAATCGAGCTGACGGTATATTTTTTGGCATCGCTGATATCATTAATTTCTATATCTGATCGAGATTTAAGCGCGGCAAGGTAAGAGCGCAGAGTGAACAGTTTGTCTATCCAGATAAACTTTTCTTCACGTTCTGTGCTTCTTAACATGGAAAATATGAAAGTGTTTGGCCGAATTAATGCGAGATCGTAACTTCTTGCCCACGGATAAAACTCGATACGGGCATTAATATTAGCTTCTTTGATGATCAGCTCTATCAGTTCGACCATAGCCCCGCTTGCTTTTGTCTTCTTGTTTTCAATTTGTAGCGGTGGCAGGTCTTCGGTTACAAAAACAAACTCTTGTGCGTTTACGAGCAATGAACAAAACAATAATACGATGAGTAAGCCAGTAACCAAATTCTTAGCATTCATATTATCCACCCTTTGCTTTGTTATCTCGGTAAGTTTGTCGTGGCTGATGAGAAATAGCAATGAGTTTTTAGCCAGAACAATGGTAAACTATCGCTATTTTTGAAAGATTGAGAAATATAATGCCTTGGATACAGCTTAGACTCAGCGCCGACGAAGATACCGCTGAAAAATATAGTGATTGGCTTAGTGCATGTGGCGCGCAAGCGGTTACCTTTATTGATGCTAAAGATACCCCTATTTATGAACCTTTACCGGGTGATGAAGTGACGTATTGGTCAAATACCATTGTTATGGGGCTTTACGATGCTGCCCATGATATGGAAAAGGTCATTCGTTATTTAAAAAGCATTCACCCAGATGGTGAGCAGATGCACTATAAACTCGAACAATTGGAAGATAAGGATTGGGAGCGAGAGTGGATGGATAATTTCCATCCGATGAAATTTGGTCAGCGTTTATGGATTTGCCCAAGCTGGCGAGAAGTGCCTGATCCAACGGCAGTGAACGTCATGCTCGATCCTGGATTAGCATTTGGTACAGGTACTCACCCGACAACAGCATTATGTTTAACCTGGTTAGATGGTCTCGAGCTGAAAGATAAAACTGTGGTCGATTTTGGCTGTGGTTCAGGGATTTTATCGCTAGCGGCGTTAAAATTAGGTGCTAAAAAAGTGATCGGTATTGATATCGATCCACAGGCACTACAAGCAAGTAAAGAAAACGCTAAACGAAATGGTGTGGAAGACAGGTTAGAACTGTATTTGCCAAAAGATCAGCCTGAATTTAAGGCTGACGTGGTCGTCGCAAATATCTTAGCGGGACCATTACGAGAATTAGCGCCAACTATTATCGCTTTTGTTGCTCAGCATGGCTTGTTAGCGCTTTCTGGCGTATTAGAAACTCAAGCCCAAGAATTACAAAGCTTATATGGTCAATGGTGTCAGATGGACCCTGTTGCCGTGCAAGATGAATGGGTTCGCCTATCAGGTGTACGAAAATAAGATAAATATTACCTAAGTTAAGCGATTAAATTGTACAATTTCTGCGCACATCAATAGTTTGCAGAATGTCAATAATAAAATGTTGAAAAAAACCTACATTTGTTCAATTTATATGCTTTTCAATCCGAAAAAAAACGCGTACACTGTGCGCCCTTTTGAAAGGTAGCTCAAAAAAGCAGCAGCGTGAAGATAGGTTCTTATTCATTAGCAAGCAACACTATGCTTGCGCCCATGGCCGGAATAACCGACCAGCCATTTCGACAATTATGTTGTCGTATGGGGGCAGGACTAGCAGTATCAGAAATGGTCTCTGCTAATCCAAAAGTGTGGAATACGGAGAAATCTAAGCGCCGTTTAATTCATGGTGAAGAATCGGGTATTCGTTCCGTACAAATAGCGGGTTCAGATCCACAAGAGTTAGCGTTTGCTGCAAAAATTAATGTTGAGAACGGTGCGCAAATCATCGATATCAATATGGGCTGCCCAGCAAAAAAGGTAAATAAAAAATTAGCGGGTTCAGCATTATTGAAAGAACCGACCTTGGTTGAACAGATTATTCAAGCTGTTGTGAATCAAGTCGAGGTTCCAGTAACGCTAAAAATTCGTACAGGATGGTGCGAAAACTCGCGAAATGGCATCGAAATAGCCAAAATCGCTGAAATTAATGGTATTCAATCTCTGGTCGTGCATGGTCGTACTCGTAACGACTTTTACAAAGGCGATGCAGAATACGACACGATTAAAGCGATAAAAAAAGCTGTTTCAATTCCTGTGGTTGCTAATGGTGATATCACCAGCGCAGAAAAAGCATCGCAAGTGTTAAATTACACAGGTGCAGATGCCATTATGGTTGGTCGTGGTGCCCAAGGGCGTCCGTGGATTTTTCGAGAAATTAATCATTTTTTAAAAACCGGCCAATATTTAGCATCCCCCTCATTGGAAGAGATACGTTCAATTTTAATTGAGCATGTAAAAGAATTACACAAGTTTTATGGCGACTTTATGGGTGTAAGATTTGCCCGAAAGCACGTTTCCTGGTACTTGCAAGCGCATGATCAGGAAAAAAAGTTTCGTTCTATTTTTAATGCGTTAGAGTCTGAACAACAGCAACTCGAGGCATTAACTAGGTATTTTGATAATTTAATTTAAGAAAGAGTCTGAACTTTATGTTTGAACAAAATATTTCATCTCCATTTGTTACTGGTAACATGCAAACTCAAACTGAGCCATCACCGTTACGTAGCCAAGCTAAAATCGCTATTAGCAATTACTTATCTCAATTAAACGGTAATGACGTTGATGACATGTATGACCTTGTATTGTCTGAAATTGAAGCGCCAATGCTTGAAGAAGTGATGAAGTATACTCGCGGTAACCAAACCCGCGCTGCAAACTTGTTAGGTATCAACCGTGGTACGTTACGCAAGAAGCTTAAAAAATACGGTATGAACTAAAATTAGGCAGGTTTACCTGCTATGAAAAAGCACCCTCGGGTGCTTTTTTACTTATGAATCTTTAAAGCTGTTGATGAACGAGAAAGCTTTCACGTCATTGAACAGAAAATGGAATCGATAAAACTCCAGACGTTACGCGGAGTGATATCAGCCAAGGACATGTGTCAAAGGCCAGACATTATTTTAAATCTAAAGGTAACTGATAAAGCAATGGATACTCCACGCCCGATCAAACGTGCACTATTAAGTGTTTCTGACAAAACTGGTATTGTAGATTTTGCTCGCAATCTTGCGCAAAAAGGCGTTGATATTTTATCAACAGGTGGTACGGCTAAATTACTAGCTGACAACGGCATTCAAGTCACAGAAGTGTCTGATCACACAGGTCACCCTGAAATTATGGATGGTCGTGTTAAAACGCTTCATCCAAAAATTCACGGTGGTATTTTAGCGCGTCGTGGTATTGACGAAGCGGTAATGACTGAAAACAATATTGCTGCTATTGATATGGTAGTTGTCAATCTTTATCCATTTGCCAATACCGTTGCTAATGAAGGTTGCACGTTAGAAGATGCAATTGAAAATATCGATATCGGCGGGCCTACTATGGTGCGTGCTGCAGCGAAAAATCATAAAGACGTAACTATTATTGTTAACGCAAGTGATTATGATCGCGTGTTAGCAGAGATGAACGATAATAATGATTCATTAACTTATAAAACACGTTTTGATTTAGCGATTGCTGCATATGAGCATACGGCAAGTTACGACGGTATGATAGCGAACTATTTTGGTAAAATGTTATCGGCGCACGGTGCAGAAAACAGTGAAGTGAACTTTGATGACAAGAAAAAGTTCCCACGTACCTTTAATAGCCAGTTTATTAAAGTACAAGACTTACGCTATGGTGAAAACTCTCATCAAGATGCGGCATTCTATGTTGAAGCACATCCACAAGAAGCCTCAGTTGCAACAGCAACGCAATTGCAAGGTAAAGAATTGTCTTACAACAATATTGCCGATACTGACGCTGCATTAGAATGTGTTAAAGAATTTGACGAACCAGCTTGTGTCATTGTTAAACATGCAAACCCGTGTGGCGTTGCAATTAGCGAAAACATC
Source organism: Thalassotalea sp. (assembly GCA_050300315.1). Taxonomy (GTDB): domain Bacteria; phylum Pseudomonadota; class Gammaproteobacteria; order Enterobacterales; family Alteromonadaceae; genus JBNKXM01. The sequence continues at coordinate 5,114 of JBNKXM010000058.1, forward strand.
TTAGGCGCGTACGAATTAGCTTATAAAACTGATCCTACATCGGCATTTGGTGGCATTATTGCTTTTAACCGTGAGCTAGATGCGGATACGGCCGAAGCTATTGTCTCTCGTCAGTTTGTTGAAGTGATAATCGCGCCACGCATTTCAGATGCTGCGGCACAAATTGTTGCCGCTAAACCTAATGTTCGTTTATTAGAATGTGGTCAATGGGAAAGCCAAACCACAGGTTTTGATTATAAGCGCGTTAATGGTGGGTTATTGATTCAAGACCGAGATCAAGGTCGCGTTACTGATGCAGACTTAAAAGTTGTGACTAAACGTCAACCGACAGAAGATGAAATGCGCGATCTGAAATTTTGTTGGAAAGTGGCAAAATTTGTTAAATCTAACGCAATCGTTTATGTCAAAAACAGCATGACTATTGGTGTTGGCGCAGGGCAAATGTCTCGCGTGTACTCTGCTAAGGTTGCTGGAATTAAAGCTGCTGATGAAAACCTTGAAGTTAAAGGTTCAGTCATGGCGTCTGATGCATTTTTCCCATTCCGCGATGGTTTAGATGCTGCCGCTGAAGCAGGTATCACTGCAGTAATTCAGCCAGGTGGTTCTATGCGTGATGACGAAGTGATCGCTGCAGCCGATGAACACGGTATCGCTATGGTGTTCACTGGTATGCGTCATTTCCGTCATTAATCGTTGATGTAATTGACTCGCTTGCTAGACGGATATAGTGAGCGAGTTGATAACTTGCACTTAGCCTAGTTATTAATTAAAGCGGTCGGTCGTATTTTAATTAATTGTTACCTTGATAAGAGATTTATCTTAACTAATTGTCAGCATTTTGAATGAAAAACTTGTAATGTATGTTCTTATTGTTTGCTATAACAGCATCATTAAAAAAGTTTATGGAGAGACAATGAACACTATCACTAAAATAATCACAACTTCTTTATTTACAGCTAGCATTTTAACGTCAGTTGTTGCAAGTGCTGAGCAGAACCAGCAATTAACAAATGCCATTAACGGTGAGCATCGCAGTGCAATAAATAAGGCGCGCGATCAATACCGTCATCCACAACAAACCCTAGAATTTTTCGGTTTTAAGCCTGATATGACAGTAGTGGAAATCACCCCTGGTGGAGGCTGGTATACTGAGATATTAGCACCGGCGTTAAAAGGTACTGGTAAATTGTATGGTGCCCATTATCCGGATACGGGTGATGATAGCTATTATAGTAACTCTCGTCGTAACTTAGAAAAGAAACTCGCGAGTGATACTATTTTTAGTGAAGTGATTTTGACAGATTTTACTCCTAAGCAGCCGAGTGAATTAGCGCCGGCAGGTAGCGCAGATCTCGTGCTCACGTTCCGTAACCTTCATAATTGGGGTGAGGAAGGTATGGCGCAAGTATTTAAAGATGCTTATCAGGCGTTGAAAAAAGGCGGTGTCTTAGGTGTAGTAGAACATCGTATGCCCACCACTCAGTCGTGGCAGGAAAACATGCGCAGTGGTTACGTACCACAAGTGTTAGCTGTTAAATATGCCGAAGCAGCAGGATTTAAGCTGGTAGCGACCAGTGAAATCAACGCTAACCCTAAGGATAATGCAAATCATCCTAAAGGCGTTTGGACTTTGCCTCCGGTATTACGCTTGGGTGAGCAAGATAAAGCAAAATATTTAGCGATTGGTGAGTCTGATCGCATGACATTGAAATTTATAAAATAAAATATTGAATACGATGGGCAAAAGTATTATTTGCCCATCGTATTCATCAAAATCTATTAGGAATAGTTTTAACATGAACATTTTAGTCATTGGCAGCGGTGGTCGTGAACATGCATTAGCATGGAAAGCCGCACAATCTGAACAAGTTGAAAAAGTCTTTGTTGCACCGGGTAACGCAGGTACCGCGACGGAAGCTAAATTAGAAAATATCGCTATTTCTGTTGGTGAAATCGATAAGCTAGTTGATTTTGCTAAAACCAATGACATTGCCTTAACTATTGTTGGCCCAGAACAGCCCTTGGTTGATGGCGTTGTAGATGCTTTTCAGGCACAAGGGCTAATGATCTTTGGACCGAGTGCCAAAGCTGCGCAACTTGAAGGTTCTAAAGCATTTACTAAAGATTTTCTGGCACGCAACAATATTCCTACGGGTTATTATAAAAACTTTACTGAAATTGAACCTGCACTAGCTTATGTGCGTGAGCAGGGCGCTCCAATCGTTGTTAAAGCTGACGGACTTGCGGCGGGTAAAGGTGTTATCGTTGCCATGACATTAACCGAAGCAGAAGACGCGGTAAAAGATATGCTAGCTGGTAATGCCTTTGGTGATGCTGGGCATCGTGTGGTTATTGAAGAGTTTTTAGACGGTGAAGAAGCAAGCTTTATTGTTATGGTTGATGGTAAAAATGTTTTACCGTTCGCCACTAGCCAAGATCACAAGCGTGCGTATAATGGCGATAAAGGACCTAATACAGGTGGCATGGGGGCTTATTCTCCAGCTCCGGTAGTAACCGCAGAAATACATGATCGCATTATGAATGAAGTGATCATGCCAACGGTTCAAGGTATGGCAAATGAAGGCGCTCCATACACAGGCTTTTTATATGCTGGTTTGATGATAGCGTCTGACGGCACGCCGAAAGTAATAGAATACAATTGCCGCTTCGGAGATCCTGAGACACAACCTATCATGATGCGCTTAAACTCTGATCTTGTTGAGTTATGTATTGCCGCATGCAAAGGACAATTAGATAAAGCAACGATAGAATTTGATTCTCGTGCAGCCGTCGGCGTTGTGTTAGCGGCAGCGGGTTATCCTGGTGACTATCCAAAAGGTGATGTCATTACCGGTTTAGAGACTAACCAATTGGCTGATCGCAAAACGTTTCATGCGGGCACCGCAGAAAAAGATGGCGAAATCGTAACTGCAGGTGGCCGAGTATTATGTGCTACTGCTTTAGGTGATAATGTAACGCAAGCACAAAAAGCGGCCTATGAATTACTTGGGCAAATTACTTGGCAAGGCGTTGAGTATAGAACCGATATCGCGTATCGAGCGATAGAAAGAGAGCAAGTATAATTTTATTGCTGTAATTATAAGAAAAGGCCGAAAATATAAGTTTTCGGCCTTTTTCGTTGTAAAAAGCTTATTATTGCTCTTTTTGTTGAGCAAATTTATCTGCGTTAGCACCGCCTGCTAATGCAGCATTAACCGCGCTGTTTTGATCGAGTCCGGCTTTGATAGCGCTATCGACAATGGCTTTGTCATGTTTTGCTTCACTGGTATTTACAGCTTGAGTAACTACTTGCTCACTACTGGATGGAAATAGATTGATTGCTTTACTGACAAAGTTCGCCACCTGATCTGGCATAGCTTTAATCGCACCGGTTAAAATATCTAATAGCTTTTCGGGAAAATTCGCAAACGTATTGCTGACAACGGCTT
>JBNKXM010000059.1:0-8527 GCA_050300315.1 Thalassotalea sp.
GAGCGTTTACATCGATAGTGTTGTCTATTTTTACAAACACCATGTTGGTGACGACTTGCTCAAGGTTTACTTCAAAGCCAGTCACGCCATTTAACTGCTTAGCTAGATATTTCGCATTGCTGTGATCGGTTTTTAGCTTAGCGACATTATCGGTTAGGGCAATTTTTGCTGCCGCGCATAAGATACCTGCTTGTCGCATACCACCACCTAACACTTTACGCCAGCGTCTAGCTTGTTTGATTAATTCGTTTGAACCTAGCAGTAGCGAACCGATTGGTGCGCCTAAGCCTTTTGATAAGCACACAGACATTGAATCAAAGTGTTGGGCTATTTCTTTGATATCAACATCTAACGCGGTCGCTGCGTTATAGACTCTGGCGCCGTCTAAATGCAGCTTTAGCTGATGCTTATCGGCAAAGGCTTTTAACGATGATAAATAATCAAGCGAAAGCACTTTACCGTTGATGGTATTTTCTACGCTGATCAAGGTGGTTCTGGCAAAATGCGGATCGTCAGGCTTGATCGCTTGAGCAAGTTTATCAAGTGATAAGCTGCCGTCTTTTTCATTTTCAATCGGTTGCGGTTGAATTGAACCTAGTACCGCTGCACCGCCGCCTTCAAATTTATAGTTATGGGCTTGCTGGCCACATAGATATTCATCGCCGCGTTGGCAATGACTCATTAGTGCTAATAAATTAGCTTGGGTGCCTGAGCTGCAAAATAGGGCTGCTTCAAAACCGTGACGTTGTGCCGACCAATGTTCTAATTCATTAACGGTTGGGTCGTCGCCGTAAACATCGTCACCGACAATGGCATTTGCCATGGCATCGCGCATTTTAGCGCAGGGTTTAGTGACGGTATCAGAGCGAAAATCAATCATGTTTTTTCCTTTTTTAATCATAGCTTAGCGATGCTATCGGATTTGTTGAGGTAATTGAAGTGAATTAATAAGGAGACATAGCGATCAGTGAGTCTTTTTATTTTGAGCTTATAACTTGCTGTAGTTTCTGTTGCCATATTTTATAGGCACTCTGATCATAGAGATAAAAGCTGATGTCTAGTTGCATGGAAAATTTATTACAGTTGTTAATTGCAACTTCTGCGGCTTCTGCCATCGGATAGCCATATATACCAGCAGAAATAGCAGGAAACGCGATGGAGCTAGCACCAACTTGCATGGCTAATGTCAGGCTGTTGAGATAACAATTTGCCAGCAAACGCGTATTTTCTGTTTTACTGTGTTGCTGATAGATAGGGCCAACGGTGTGAATGATATGTTTAGCATTTAATGAAAAAGCTGGCGTTAGAACGGCTTCACCTGTTTGGCATCGCGTTCCTTTGATATCAGCTAATGAGCGACAATAGGCGAGTAATTCAGGGCCTGCGGCTGAATGAATTGCACCATCAACGCCACCGCCGCCGAGCAGCGAACAATTGGCGGCATTAACAATTATGTCGGCGTGTGATCCAGTGATATCGCCTAAGATTAAATGTAGTCCGCTCATCTCGTTTTTTTATGTCTGCCACCATTAACGGCAACTATAGTTAGCACGACACTTTTACGCAAAGTTAATGGCTAGCTTTTTAATCTAACCAAGTGGTAAACGGCGATTCACCTAACTCCTTAATGTAGGCTTTAACAAAATCGATAAACACTCGTCGCCTTTTAGGAAGATTTTCTCGTTTGGCATACACGATAAAAACACCTGAGGAGGGAACATCATCTATGGCAGCTATTATCTTTAATTGATTCGTTTGCACCCATTTTTTGGCAATAAAGTGTGGCATCAACGCAATGCCGGCTCCTGCGGCGCAAAATTCAGCCATTGCCTCGCCATCATCGACTGTTGTTGTTGCTAGTGGTATAACCGTGATGTGCTTTCCTTTGTAATTAAAGTCGAGCGGCATGGTTTTACCTGTTTGTTTAAAACGAAATAGCACCCAAGGATAGGATGATAAACCTTCAGGTGTCATTTCAATGGTATTTGCCACGTCAGTATTGTTACTGATACAAAGTACCATTTTTATCGGGGTCAGCTTTTGGGCGATCAGTCGACTATCTGCAATAGTGCCACTGCGGATTGAGACATCTACTGATCCTTTGAGCATATCAACATATTCATCACTAAAACTAATATCAAGTTGAATTTGTGGGTAAAGTTTTCTGAACTGACAAAGCATTGGCAGTAAATATTGTCGGCCATACGAAACGGGTAAATTAATTTTTAGTTCGCCTTTAACCTCATTTGAGTCTTGTTTTAATTGCTCTTCATGCATACTGAGTGTTGTTAGTAACTCATCAACCGTATTGGCGTATTTTATGCCGGCAGTTGTCAGTTTTAATTGCCGAGTGGACCGTTCAAATAGTTGAATGCCAAGTTGTTCTTCCAAGCGTTTTATTGCCTTACTTACGGTTGACGGATCGGTCGCATGCAACTTTGCTGTTTCGGTAAAGTTTTGCGTTTTGGTTGTCGTAATAAACAGTGTGATCGCTCTAAACTTGTCCATAGGATAACTAATTATGAATTTTATTCATTAATGTTATGAGTAAACGACACTTCATGCAATGCATGATTGCAATATAATACAACCAGTTTAGTTATCTGAATTTCAACCGTCGATTGTGGGAAGATGTAAAGGAGAACGCAATGTTGCTTATCGCAGGATGTTTATCGATGCTACTTGGAATAGCTCACTCAATATTAGGTGAAGTGCTGATATTTAAAAAACTTCGCAATAATGAAATCATTCTAACGAATGGCGGTGATTTATTAGCAGCGCGTCAGGTGCGAATATTATGGGCTAGTTGGCATTTAGTGACAATATTTGGCTGGGCGTTAGCAGGAATCTTGTTTTGGTTGTCGTTCGCAGAAAATGATAATGTCGAGCTTATCAGCGGCGTGGTTGACCTTGTCAGTATCGCGATGTTTTGTGGCGCATTATTAGTGCTAGTCGGGACAAAAGGTAAACACCCAGGTTGGTTTGTTTTAACGATTATTGCTGTGCTGTCATGGCTGGCATAACGTGTTTATCTCAGTATTTACCAAATATCTTAAAGATTTAATTAGAGCATTATATTTAACAATTGTAGTGAATTTAATTCATTTTTTATTTAAAGGAGCCGTTTATGCAGGTTTATATGTTATGGATAGCAGCAATAATGAGTTTCGTTACTTTCATTGTGCACACCTTTGCAGGAGGTCCGAGGGTCGCTCGACCTTTGTTGGCAGATAAAACTCTTCCTATTGCTTCTAAATGGTTAAATTATTACTGCTGGCATATCACAACCCTGTATACCTTTTTTATGGCTTGGGCATTTATATATGTTGCATTTAATCCAAGTAAGCCTGAACTAGTGGTCTTTGTTAGCATACTCAATGCTGCTTTCTCTATTTTGAGCGCGTTAGTCGCCATAAAAGGGCATATTAATCCGTTTCGCTTTCCGTCTACATCGTTGTTTGCAGTCGTTTCAATAATAGGCTTAGTAAGTTTAGTCGTTTAAAGATTTTATTTATTTTTTTAAAAGGTTCTGATCATGTATAGATATATCAAAAAAGTACTGTGTCCGCTTGTTGCATTATTATTTTCATCAACTGTTTTCTCCAGTAATTTAGCTGAAAAATTACTGCAGCTGCCGATAAATTTGATGTCAGGCCAACAAATTACATTAGCTGATCATCAGGGGAAACAGCCGGTTTATTTGAAGTTCTGGGCGACCTGGTGCCAGCCTTGTATGAAAGAAATGCCACATTTTGAACATGTGCAACAGCAATACAATGGCGTCATTCAAACCATAGGGATAAACCTTGGCCTAAATGATGATGAACAATCGGTGAAGGCAACGATAGAAAAATTTGGTTTAACCATGCCGATGGCCATAGATAAAAATGGCGATCTTGCCAAAGGCTTTCACTTTATTGGCTCTCCTTATCATCTGCTATTTGATAAAAACATGAATCTGGTTCATTTAGGACATCAAGCCAATGAATCACTTGATAATAAACTTGCGCTGTTGTCGCAATCGGCATCAGTTGATTTACTGGCGGCAGAGGCAATGCAAGAGACTGAAGAAAATTTGGTAATCAACTTAGACGATGGCAAGTTACATGCGTTGTTTTTCACTGCGACATGGTGTGACTGGTATTTAAAAGAGAGTAGGCCAAGTGTCTCGCAAGGCTGTATTAATGCACAAAAAAATATCAATGCTATTTATCAGCAATATCCTGAGATAACTTGGCATGGTCTAATATCACGGTTATGGACAGGAGAAAAAGACTTAAGTGCTTATAAGAAAAAATATGCGATAACTCATGCGATAAACATCGACAAGACGAATCAGTTATTCCATCAATTTTCAGTCAAAGACTTACCGACGCTTATTTTGCTCAAAGATAACCAAGTTGTTTTTAAAACTAATGAACTCAGTGATAACGCTCAACTTATTAAGCAATTAAACACCTACACAAAATAAAGCTGTTTAAGAGATAGCTAAGCGTTTATCTCTGTGAGCTTTCATTTCATATAATTGAGCTAATGCCAGCGCACGGCATTGGCTCAATCGTTAACAAGACTATTTAACAACTACTCATCGCGAATTAGCGACGTTTGCTGAAAAAATAAGCGATAAAATTTGATATTTAATAGGGAGAACGCAGCTAATGCTGTATACTGCGCGACCTTATTATTTTGAGTCTGCATGTTTTTTAATCTCTCGTATTTTTAACAACCTGCCATTCAATCCAATTCGTACAATTTAGGACATTTTTTTGATCACTACATCGAACATCACCATGCAATTTGGCGCTGAGCCTTTATTTGAAAATATTTCTGCCAAGTTTGGTAACGGCAACCGTTATGGCTTGATCGGCGCAAATGGCTGCGGCAAGTCAACGTTTATGAAAATACTCAGCGGTGAGCTCGCACCAAGTTCTGGTAATGTCTCGATCACCGCAGGGCACAAAGTGGGCACCTTGAGTCAAGATCAGTTTGCGTTTGAACAATATAGCGTGATTGATACTGTGATCATGGGTGATGTTGCACTGTGGAAGGTCAAGCAAGAAAGAGACGCTATTTACGCACAAGCTGAAATGAGTGAAGCGGATGGTATGCGTGTTGGTGATCTTGAAAGTCAATTTGCCGAGATGGATGGTTACAGTGCAGAAAGCCGAGCGGGTGAAATTTTATTAGAAGCGGGCATAGAAGAATCTTTGCATTATGGATTAATGCAACAAGTAGCCCCAGGCTGGAAGCTGCGGGTATTGCTCGCGCAAGCCTTGTTTGCCAACCCTGATATTTTACTGCTTGATGAGCCGACCAATAACTTGGATATCCATACCATCAGTTGGTTAGAAAACGAATTGAATAAACGTAAATGCACTATGATCATTATTTCTCATGACCGGCACTTTCTTAACGCTGTGTGTACCCATATGGCTGATATTGATTACGGTGAGTTACGTATTTACCCAGGAAACTATGAGTACTTTCTTGCGCAATCAAGTTTACTACGTGAGCAGTTGTTAGCGGGTAATGCTAAAAAAGCGGCTGAAATAGAAGAATTACAAGATTTTGTTAATCGTTTTGGTGCCAATGCATCTAAGGCGAAACAAGCAAGCTCGCGCGCTAAAAAAATGGATAAAATCAAGCTTGATGAAGTTAAATCGTCAAGTCGAATTACCCCAAATATCGCGTTTAAGTCAGGTAAGAAAATGCATCGCCAAGCGTTAGAGCTGGAAAATCTGGCACATGGCTTTGATGATGGCATGTTATTCGAGCAAGGTAATTTATTGTTAGAAGCTGGTGCCAAACTTGCCGTTATTGGTGAAAACGGTGTGGGAAAAACCACGTTTTTGCGCTGCTTAATGAATGAATTAGAGCAAAAAGAAGGCATTGTTAAGTGGTCTGAAAACGCCTTAGTAGGTTATTGCCCTCAAGATAGCGGGCATTTTTTTGATAATGATTTAACCCTGATGGATTGGATGTCTCAGTGGCGCAGACCATGTCATAACGATTTAATGGTGCGCGCCATGTTAGGCCGATTACTTTTTACTGAAGATGACGCCAACAAAAAAGCGCGTAATTGTTCAGGGGGCGAGAAAAACCGCTTATTATTTGGCATGTTAATGATGCAAGACATCAATGTGCTGATCATGGATGAACCAACAAACCATATGGATATTGAAGCGATTGACGCACTGAATAATGCGTTAAAAGCATTTGAAGGCACGCTTATTTTTGTTAGTCATGACCGAGAATTCGTCTCTAGTTTGGCAACGCGAATTATCGATATTAAAGATAAGCAACTAATCAATTTTCAAGGTTCTTTAGATGAGTATTTGGCGAGTCAACAAAGCAGTGTTGACGTCAAGATGACAGAGAAAAACACGCGAAAAAAAGTCGCTTAGTAACGCCAATTACCTAAGGTTTAACCATGATAAATAATGATATTCTTCGTCGCGTTAGTAAGATTTTTCAGTTAACTGACGACAACATCCAAACGATATTTGCGTTAGGGCTTTGTGATATCAACGCTGAGCAATTAGCTGATATTTTTAAAGAGAAAAATGAGCCAAGTTATAAAGCATTGCTAGATGTAGAGCTTGCCAGTTTTTTAAACGGACTGATCATTGAAAAAAGAGGCCAGAAAGATGGGGTGCAACATCAAGCTGAGCACGAGTTAACCAATAATTTAATTTTTAATAAAGTGAAAATAGCGTTAGCGTTGAAAGCAGATGAGGTGATTGCTGTACTTGAATTAGCCGATTTAAGCTTAACTAAGTATGAGTTAAGTGCATTTTTTAGAAATGCTAATCATAAACATTATAAGCCTTGCTCATATCACGTCTTGTCTGCATTTTTACAAGGTTTACAGCGCAAGTATCAAGGGTAAGTTATGTCGTTTTCTACGCTTGGTTTGTCAGCGCCTATTGCAAAAGCTGTTAGTGAGTTAGGCTACAGCACGCCAACTGATATTCAGCAAAAAGCGATCCCTGTGGTGCTCTCGGGTAAAGACTTGATCGCCGCGGCTCAAACAGGTACGGGGAAAACGGCCAGTTTTGTTCTGCCAATGCTTGAGCGATTAAACAACGACAACACCTTACGTGCCAAGCGTATTCAAGCGCTTATTCTTACGCCGACCCGTGAATTAGCGCTGCAAGTTCAAAGCAGTATTTCGCACTACGCAAAGTATTTAAATTTAACCTCTTTGGCAATGTACGGTGGTGTTGATGCTGGCGCACAAAAACAAGCATTGATCTGGGGCGTTGATATTTTGGTTGCGACCCCAGGCAGACTGTTAGATATGGCGCATCAACGGGCATTGCACTTTGATGAGTTAACAATGCTAGTGCTTGATGAAGCCGATAGAATGTTAGATATGGGCTTTATTGATGACATCAATAAAATCATCGAACGCTTGCCTGAGCAACGACAAAACTTACTGTTTTCTGCAACCATCTCAGAGCAAGTACGCGCGTTAGCGAAAAGAACCATTCATAAACCCGTCGAAATTTTACTTAAGCAAGATAAAACGTCAACAGCGAAGATCGAGCAATGGTTAGTCACAGTAGATAAAGATAAAAAATCTGCATTGCTGAGTCATTTAATTCAACAGCAGCAATGGCAACAAGCGCTTATTTTTATTGAGACTAAACATGGCGCAGCTAAATTAGTAAGCCAATTAGCAAAACGCGGTATTAGCGCCGAGTCAATTCATGGTGGCAGAACACAAGCCGTGCGTGAACAGATATTGGCTGATTTCAAGTCAGGTAAAATTAGCATGTTAGTATCAACTGGCATTGCCGCGCGTGGCATTGATATTGGCGAGCTTGAACGGGTTGTTAACTATGACTTACCCGCGCAAGCAGATGAATATATTCACCGCATAGGTCGCACAGGCCGTGCTGGCGCTAATGGAGAAGCAATCTCTTTGGTATCAAAAGATAACTTTCGTGAACTGTGCGCGATTGAATCCCGCTTAGGCCATATTATTCAAAGAAAAGAATTTGATGGCTTCCCCGTTAAAAAAGTGGTGCCGATATCAATCTTAAATTACGTACCTAAAAGCGGAAAAAGTTAGGATGATTAAGTTATTTCTCTGACTATATCTAAAGAAAAATCTTTTCCTTTATCGCTTAAAATATAACTATCCTTTTCTTGTGTATCAATTTGTATAAGATCAACTTTGCTCAACCTAGATAAATATTTATTTACCTGACTTATGTCTAAAGATGTGGTTTCAATCTTTATACTTCTTGGTTCAAAAGCAGCGGGGTAGGCCTTGATTACATTTTTATAGGTTTCACAATAAAAGCTTAGTTCTGCTTTATCTAAAGGATTATCGACCCCTAAATAAAAAATGTTCGCCATTTTTTCTTTTAATAAATACTTTCCTTTTTCGGTATTTAGTTTAGTAAGTATGCTTGAGTTAAAGTCTTTACTTTGCACGGACAATACCTGAGAACTATTATTTTGATATCCATATTCCTTAGGGATTCTATCATTAGCTGAGTTTGGCTCATATGGTTTC
>JBNKXM010000060.1:0-8495 GCA_050300315.1 Thalassotalea sp.
GGGGGGTTAATGACTTAGATTGCTGGGGATACAATAATTCTGAGTGACACAAAGGTTGCCGGTAACTCATTCTTTATAGTATTGATGATGATGTTTTATTACCTCTTGCACTAATTTTAATTTTCTCATTTGCTTGATCATAAAGATCACAACTTTGACTAAATTCTTTTATTAATGAGGTTTGTTCGAGCTGATCTTCTTTTGTTGTCTCATCTGATATTTCAGGTTCCACAGACGCTTTAACATTTTCATTGTCAGCATCTATTTCTATCACAACACGAGCAACGCCTTGCTTTTTAAGTTGGGCAATGGTGTTTTCAGATTTCACTATCCCTTGATTTTTTACTTTTTGATCGCTGTCTTTGAGTATGATGTCGATGACATACATGCCCACTTCAAGCTCATCAATTGATAAGGTTTTCAACATAGTTACTGATCAGCCCTTTGTTATTTTCATTATATCGGCAATAGATGCTTTTATTTAAGCATACTACCTTATCTTACTTTTGTCGCTACTGTCATCCTAGTGTCATGATAACGAAATAAAAACTACATATTTCTAAAACAATTTTGTCATTTTTTCTCCGTAGGATATCGCCAAGCTTTAATCAAGTTGGTTACGTGAAATTTTTATGAATTGAGAATGTTTATTACTCAGTTTGACTATTTTAACAATAATTCTGCGGAGCAGATCGAAATGCAAATGAAATCACTATTCAAAATAAGCACAATAGCTGGCGCGTTAATCTTGGCTGGTTGTGGTGGCGATATCAACCTTACATCAGATGTAGATAACTCTGTTGGCGATACAACAATAAACAATCCTGCACCTACCACTCCACCAACGTCAACGGTAGAGTTACCAGGAAAAGTTAGTTCGTCATTAGGCCAAGACGTTTCTGCCACGCTAGGATTTGACGTTACTGTACAAGTACTTGATGGTGAAATTAGTGAAGATACTAAATTAGTAGCCTCAAGCGATGGTACACCGGTATTTTATGCGATTAGTGGTGCGTTAGAAGTGATGGCGGGAGCGACGTTAACGATTGAACCAGGTGTAGTGATATTTGGCCAATCAGGTAATGACTATTTAGTTATTCATCGTGATGCAGACATCATGGCTGAAGGGACAAAAACTAAACCCATTATCTTTACGTCACTACAAGACGTTAAAGGTGAAGCAACTGACGCAGGTCAATGGGGTGGTTTAGTTCTGTTAGGTAATGCACCGTCTAACAAGTGTCCATCTGATGGCAGCGCATGTGCATTACAAGTCGAAGGTGTTGCCGATGGGGCTGTGTTTGGCGGTACTGACTGGGAAGATAATTCAGGTGTATTAAAATACGTCGTTGTTAAATATGCAGGCTATGAAATTGCTCCTGATAACGAGCTAAACGGTATCACTTTTGCTGGCGTTGGTTCTGGTACTACCGTCGATTATGTGCAAATTCACTCAAATGCTGATGACGGCGTTGAGTTTTTTGGTGGTGCAGTTAATCTTAAGCATTTAGTGTTAACCGCAAACAGAGATGACAGTGTTGATTGGGACAACGGTTTCAGAGGTAAATTACAACACGTCTATATTGAACATGCTAAAAATGCTGGTGAAGCAAACCGAGGCATAGAAGCAGATAATGATGGTTCAACACCAGATAAAGAACCGCAATCAAATCCAACTATCGCCAATATGACGATTATTGGCAATAACTTTGAAAGCCCAGATAAAGATTCTGAAGGTATCTATTTACGCGAAGGCACTGCGGCGAAAATATTCAATACAGTGGTAACTGGTCCAAGTGAAATGGGTGAATGTTTCGAGATTGAAGGTGGTGATACTTCATCTGTGACTGTTGATAATGCGAAAAATGGCAAAATTGTCATGCAAAACAGCGTAATGGCCTGTTCAAATGGTGAGAATTTTAAAAATGCAAAAGCTGCTGATGGCAGTGTTTTACTTGACTTAGCAACTTGGTTTACAGATGAGCCATCAAACAGCATTAGTACATCAATCTTAATTGATGAAAACGGTATGCCAAACAGTAACTCGCCATTAATTGCAGCTGGTGCTGGTCAAGATGTTGCCAATACTCAAGATGCATTTTTTGACAGTGTTGATTACATCGGTGCTTTCGACGGTAGTAATGATTGGCGTCAAGGTTGGGCATTCGGTTTCGGTGGTGGTGTTGTTACCGCACAAGCTGAAGTACAAGGTTGTCCAACAGGCACTACAGCGATCTCTTCTTATAATGGCTCGACAACTACCTGTGAAATTTCAGGCCGTATCACCTCAGATCTTACGTTAACTGCAAACAATGTTTACGCATTAAACGGCGCAGTTTTTGTTGGTAATGATAAAGCCGATTCAGCCACCTTAACGATAGAGGCAGGCACAACAATTTATGGCCGTTCGGGAAGTGACTATCTGGTAGTTAGCCGTGATTCTGAAATCCATGCTAATGGCTCAGCATCTGCACCGATCACTTTTACTTCACAACAAGACATGATGGGTGAAGCAACTGGTGCCGGTCAATGGGGCGGTATCGTGTTATTAGGTAATGCGAAATCAAACAAATGTCCATCAGATGGCAGCGACTGTGCATTACAAGTTGAAGGTGTCGAAGATGGCGCTGTGTTTGGCGGTACAGATGATGCCGATAGCTCAGGTGTACTTCGTTATGTTGTTGTTAAGCATGCCGGTTATGAAATTGCCCCAGACAATGAACTTAACGGTATTACATTTGCTGGGATAGGTTCAGGGACAAAAGTTGAGTTTATCCAAATCCATGAAAATGCTGATGATGGTATCGAGTTATTCGGTGGTACGGTTAACTTAAAATATGTGGTCTTAACATCAAACCAAGATGACAGTGTTGATTGGGATAACGGTTATCGCGGTAATATGCAGTATGTCTTAGTTAAACAAGACCCAGCGGATGGTCACGCTAACCGCGGAATTGAAGCGGATAACGACGGTTCGACACCTAACAAATTACCACAATCAAATCCTACTATCGCAAACATGACCATCATTGGTAATAGTTTCGATACCGCAGATACTGATTCTGAAGGCATCTACCTACGTGAAGGTACTAAAGCACAATTACACAACTTTGTTGTGACAAATGCTGCAGGTGAGTGTTTAGAACTTGAAGCGGGTCTAACAGTTGACCAAGCGAAAGCGGGCGAAACTGTCATCACAAACTCGGTATTTGCATGTAATGAGAACTTCAAAAACACTGCTGACTCTAGCGCAGTAGCATTTGACTTAGCTTCATGGGTCGATGGACAAACTGACAATAGTACAGCGTCAGGCATGTCTGCGGTACTTGATGGCATCTTTACCATAGATACCACAACGCCAAAAGATTTCACTGGCAGTACGTTCTTTGATAACACCAACTTTATCGGTGCGGTGAGTCAATCGAATGATTGGACAAAAGGATGGACAGTAGGTCTTGAGTAAATAATTAACGTAATAATCTAGGACGATGGCGTAATAGCCATCGTCATTTTTTAACTCAATTACTCCAGATTAAGACCTAAATGCTGATAGATAACAAAAATACTATCAGCCTTTCCAAGAGGTTAAATATGAACAATCAACATAACCGTTTTAGTTTAAGCTGCTTAACTATTGCGGTACTAGCGAGTTTACCAACCACAGTGTTTGCTGCTGAACAAGACAGTCAAGACAGCGCGATTGAAGAGGTGGTTGTTAAAGCAAGTCGTTTGAAAGGTACGGCAAGTGCCGTGATCGAAGAGCGTAAGAGTCAGGCATTTGTTGCTGATATCTTGGGCGCTGAGCAAATTTCTCGCACGGGCGATAGTGACGCTGCAGCAGCGCTGCGCCGAGTAACTGGCTTAACACTGGTTGACGGCAAGTTTATTTATGTGCGTGGATTAGGTGAGCGTTACTCGAGTACGCAACTAAATGGTGCTTCGGTGCCTAGCCCAGATCCAACACGCACCGTAATTCCATTGGATTTATTTCCAGCACCTATCATCGAATCGTTGTCGGTACAAAAGTCTTATTCACCGTCAATGCCCGCCCATTTTGGTGGTGGTAACGTTGATATTCGCTTAAAAACTATCCCAAGTGATTTTGTTTTTAACATTACCGGTAAATTAGGAAGCAACACTGATAATTTTGACGATGGCTATAGTTATCATGGTGGTGATAACGATTGGCGTGGTCAAGATGACGGTACGCGTGCCGCACCCGATTCATTGATGAAATTATGGAATGCCCATCACCCATTAGCGGATTTATCACAAGATGAGAATCGAGCGATTGCTGCGCAGTTAAATCGTGATTATGATCCGAAAAAAGCTAGTGTTGACGCTAATTATGGTGGCAATCTCACATTAGGCGATCGCTTTGACAGCAATGATGGCAAATTTCGTTGGGGTTATTTAAGCTCGTTATCTTATGACAATAAGTGGCGGGTGAGTGAACAATATGAAGGTCGAGATTTTCGTGAAAACACAGATGGAAGCTGGAGTTTAGTACGAGGTTTTGATCGTGTTGATGCGACTAAGCACAATGTAAAATGGTCGGGCATGTTTAATTTAGGACTAGTCTACGATCGCGACCATCACTTAGATTATAACTTGATCGTATTGCACGATACCGAAGATGAAATTAAAGACAAGCTTGGTAACACCAACAATGTGTTGTTATCGGATGGTTTACGGGTTCGCGATAGTGAAGTGAATTATCAAGAACGGGAAATGATCGCCAATCAGTTACGTGGCACACATAATTTCACTAATTGGTGGAATATCGGTGTCGACTGGAAATATTCTGACGCGCGTTCAACGCGTTATGCGCCGGGCAACATTTCGACCCGTTATATCTTAGCGGATGAAAATCAAGATGATGTTTTTGATGTTGTTAATGAAAGCAGCTTACGTAAAGCAACCACCGCCAGCCGATATAGCTTTCAGGATTTGGAAGATCACGTTGAAAACTATGGTTATAATGTTTCGTTACCACTGACGTTTGATGGTGTTGAAGTAGAACAAAAAGCGGGCGGTGATTTCATTAAAAAATCACGAGATTCGTTTGGTCGTCGTCTCGACGTTAATACCATAGCGTTTGACAACCTTGATTTAACCGGTCACCAATTAAACGATATTTTAACGGATGATGTTTTGTTGAATCATCCACTGCGCGGTAACGAAACTATCATTCGTGATACCTCAGTTAAAGGGGATGATTATTACTCAGCACAAATGATTGATGCGTATTATGTTGAAGGTGATTTTCTATTTGATAACACTTGGCGTTTTACCGGTGGTGTTCGCTGGGAAGATTATCGACAAGTAGTGGCGCCGCTTGATCCTGCAACGGGCAAGTTTGTGTTACCAAACGAGCCAACTACAGAAGACTTAAAAAAATTATCATTTAACGAAGATCAATTTTATTCTGCGTTAGCCATTACTTATATAATGGATCCGCAAACTCAGTTTCGTTTTTCATATGGTGAAACTACAGTGCGTCCAGACATTCGTGAAGTGGCACCATCGACTTTCTTAGATCCGTTAACTGGCTTTCCTGTGCGCGGTACAGCAGGCATTGAAACCACGGATGTTAAAAACTATGACTTACGTTGGGAATGGTATTTAGAAACGGGAGAGAATCTATCGGTCGGTTTGTTCTATAAAGATATGACCAATCCTATCGAATCTGTGCAGTCACCTGCGCAAGACGGCCCGCCGTTAATCGTTATTGCCAACGCGGATGATGGTGAGGTTTACGGTGTTGAAGTGGAATTTATGAAAGATTTCGCTTTCCTTGGTGGTATTGGTAATGATTTCTTTCTCTCGGGGAATGTCACCTTGAGTGATTCTGAAATCAACATCAACACACAAAGAGTCGTTGAGCAAACTGGCGTGTCAGCTGCGATCACCAATCCAACCAGACGTATGACTGGGCACTCTAACTATGTTGTTAACCTTAACTTGGGCTACGACGCACCAAATGGTAATCATTCAGTCACCTTAGCGTATAACGTGTTTGGTGAGCGTATTATCATTCCGGGTATTGAAGGACAAGGTGATAAGTACGAGCAACCTTTTCATTCGCTGGATCTAGTCTATACCTATTTCCCAAGTTTTTCTTCAACGGTGAAATTTAAGGTACAAAACATCTTAGATCAGCACAAAGAAATGGAATTTTCAGATACCTTGTATCGCAGTGAAACTAAAGGCACGACATTTGATATCTCGTTGAAATGGGATTTCTAATCTCCTTGAGTAATCCTTGCTAGTTAATAAGCCTCAGTAAGTTCATCATTTACTGAGGCTTTTTATTGTCCTATTTAAATAAACCCCTTGAAACTATCTAAAACTGTCGTTAATGCTAGATAATACGCGAGAGCCAGGGCACAAAGCATCTTGGGTTAACTGATTGAGCGGTGTGTCATTGGTGTTATTAATTTCATGAAAATGGCTGCACGTCGGATCTAAATAAAACAGTCCGGTTAATATTTCGCCTTTTTTCTTGTGAGCTTCAATGTCGACAATGGCCTGCATCGCGTCCGTTGTTTGATAATCCTGCTCTAATTTACGAATTCGCATAATTGAACCGTCATGCAAGCAGATATCGTCACTTTCACCCATGGCAACTTCGCTGGTAATTTCTTTTTTAACCGGCACATAATCGGCAATCGCCGCGGTGGTGATATGCTCGTGAACATAATCATATGAACGGGTTGATGTTGGATGATTATTAAAGGTCACGCACGGAGAGACAATGTCGATAAAGGCAAAGCCTTGATGGCTGAGCGCGGCTTTGATCAGTGGCACGAGTTGTTTTTTGTCACCGGAAAAACTACGAGCGACAAAGGTTGCGCCCAGTTGCAGCGCCATAACACATAAATCTATGTCTGAAAATAAACTCAACTCGCCAGCTTTATTGGTGACGCCTTTATCTGCGGTGGCGGCAAGTTGGCCTTGAGTTAAGCCATAAACGCCATTATTAGCGACCATATACAACATGTTAAGTTGACGGCGCACGACATGAGCAAATTGTCCTAGACCTATGGATGCACTATCGCCATCTCCTGACATACCAATATACGTGAGATCACGATTAGCTAAATTGGCACCTGTGGTCACCGACGGCATTCTGCCATGCACTGAATTAAAACCATGGGCCTTATTTAAGAAATAAGTTGGTGATTTTGATGAACAGCCGATCCCCGACATTTTGGCGATACGATGAGGTGGTAATGACAGTTCGTAACACGCATGGATCACCGCAGAGCTGATGGCATCGTGACCGCAACCCGCGCATAAGGTTGATAAACTGCCTTCATAGTCGCGATAAGTTAAGCCTAGATCGTTAACGGCTAAACGAGGGTGATGAAAAGTGGATTTTTCAAAGCTCATAATAATTCCTTTAGCCTACTTGCTGGTTAGATAATTCGTCAGACAAGGTTGTCATGATATGGTTAACAACAAAGTTACTGGTTAATGGCAAGCCATCACAATTGGCAATCGAGATTAACTTTTCTGGATTGATGGCTAATTCATTGATCAATAATGAGCGCATTTGACCATCTCTGTTTTGTTCAATCACAAAAACTTCTTGGTGCTGGTCGATAAACTGGCTGATTGAGGATTGAAATGGAAATGCTTTTATTCGTAGGGTATCGGCCGACAGTCCTTGCTCTTTCAGTTGAGACAATACTTCGCTGATCGCATGGCTACTGGTACCAAAATAGATCAACCCAAGCTTAGCAATTTTTTTGCCTTGGCTGATTTCTGGCTGAGGTACTAGCTGACTTGCGGTGTTAAACTTTTTCACTAAGCGCGCCATGTTAGCGACGTAGTCTTCAGATTTTTCAGTATAAGCGGCATATTCGTTGCGAGACGTTCCACGGGTAAAAAACGCACCTTTTTCGGGATGCGTGCCAGGTAGCGTACGATAACAAATACCGTCGCCATCACTATCAAGGTATCTGCCATAACGCTCTATTTCATCGAGTTGCGCTGCGCTTAATACTTTACCTTGGTCATAACAATGATCGTCATCCCAGCTAAACGGTGTACTGAGATGGTCGTTCATGCCAAGATCGAGATCGCTCATCAAAATTACCGGTGTTTGTAGTTTGTCGGCAAGCTCAAACGCTTGGGCGGTAAATTCAAAGCATTCACTTGGCGAATCAGGAAACAACAAGACTTGTTTCGTATCACCGTGAGAGGCATAGGCACATGAGAGTATGTCTGATTGTTGGGTTCTGGTTGGCATACCAGTTGACGGCCCCGCGCGTTGTACATTAACCAAGACGACAGGAATTTCGGCAAAGTAGGCAAGCCCTAGAAATTCACTCATTAATGAAATACCGGGACCGCTTGTCGCGGTAAATGCCCTCGCGCCATTCCAGCCGCCGCCAATAGCAATACCAATAGCGGCGAGTTCATCTTCAGCTTGCACGAGCGCATAATTTTTTTTACCCGTTGCCGGATCAATACGTAATCGCTCACAA
>JBNKXM010000061.1:0-8180 GCA_050300315.1 Thalassotalea sp.
CATAGAATTTCTGAATTTGCTCATAAGTTTGTAATCGGGTAATACCGTTACTCTTATAACCAAGACCAAAGTTTAAACGAACATACTCATTCACTGGGAAACCAAAATTTACCCCGACACCGTATGTTTTGTTGTTGTATTGAACAAGGTTAGCGTTTCCTGCATCAAACTCTTGGTAGAAGATACTGCCACCAAGTGAGACGGCATCAACCGTAAAGTACGGGTCAGTATAAGAAATATTCACACTACGAGAATAACTTACCGTATTAACACTAAACGCTAAACGGTTACCTGTACCTAAAAAGTTATTTTGTTGGATCCCAGCATTTAAACTTAATTTTGTTGCTGAGCCATAACCAATACCGGCTGTAAATGAACCTGATGGTTGTTCTTTAACCGTAAATTCTACATCAACTAAGTCTTCTTCATCCGGCAATGGCTTAGTTTCAAACTCAACATCTTCCATATAAGGTAAACGTTGCAACCAAGCTTTAGAGCCTTCAACCGAACTATTCGATAACCACGCGCCTTCCATTTGACGCATTTCACGACGCAACACGCGATCGGCGGTGACATGATTTCCTTTGAAGTTAATACGGTTAACATAAACCCGTTTGCCTGGATCTACCGAAATAGTCAACTTAACCGTTTTATCTTCTTCATTGATCTCAGGGATGGTTGAAACTTTTGGATAAGCATAACCAAATCGCCCTAAAAACTTACTGATGGTTTCTTCTGTGTATGTGACTTCTGCGCCATTGTATAACTTATCAGCCTGTAACGGATTGATTGCGCGGATCGTTTTTTCAAAGCCTGCCATATCGCCGACAAAATCAACTTCACTTACAGTATATTGTTCACCTTCGGTAATATTAAGCGTGATATAAACCGCTTTCTTGTCAGGTGTCATTGATACTTGCGTAGAATTAACCTTGTATTGAAGGTAACCACGGTCTAAATAGTAACTTTCTATTTTTTCCATATCACCTTGGAGGGTTTGCTTTTGATAGCGATCTTGCGCCATAAAATCCCACCATGGTGAATCAAAGGTTAATTCGCCATTTTCTAATAATTCTTCATCAGAAAAAATCTCGTTACCAACAATGTTGATCTGTTGAATAGCAGCGGCGTCACCTTCGGTAAAAATAAACTTTAAGTTAACGCGATTTCTCGGTAGGTGAGTGATTTCGGCCTTAACATCAGCATTGTATTTACCAACGCTATGATAGAAGTCTTCTAAACCAACTTCCAAACCAGAAATCACTGTTTTATCTAGCGTTTCACCAACACGAATATCAGAGCCATCTAAACTTTCAACTAATTGCTCTTCTTTAAGGTCCTTATTACCTTCAAAGGTAATTTCACTGATTGTTTCACGCTCTCTCACGCGATAAATAATACGATTATTTTCACGATAAACAGCAATATCATTGAAATGACCCGATTTATACAATGCCTTTATGGATTGCGAAATACGAAAATCATTAAGTGTATCGCCAACGTTGAAAGGAATATGAGTTAATGCCGCCCCTAACGCTACGCGTTGTAAGCCCTTAACTTGAATATCTTCAACTTTAAATTCTTCTGCCGCATGTGCGGTAGTGCCTAAAGCACCTAATAATACCGCTAGGGCAATTTTTTTAATCATCATAAAAATTTAACTTAACTACTTCTTCTTATTTATAATCGCGATAAATCGTTAAACAATGCGATACTCATTAACCCTAATAGCGCTAGTGTACCAAATTTAAAGCCTATTTCTTGAATTTTTTCAGGAACTGGTTTACCGGTAAAAAGCTCTATAAGGTAATAAACTAAATGCCCGCCATCAAGTACCGGCACAGGTAAAATGTTAATTATTCCCAAATTAATGCTAATTAGCGCTAAAAAGCCTAAAAAGTAAACAAAACCGTATCCCGCGTGTGCTCCTGCACCTTGGGCTATTGAGATTGGTCCACTTAAGTTTTTCATCGACACATCGCCGGTGATCAACTTACCAATCATATTAAAACTTAAACTGACTAACTGCCACGTACGTGCAAGGCTTTGTTCAAATGCCTCAACTATGCCGTACGATAATTCAATCTGATACGCTTTTGGGTAAGCATCGCTTTTTGAAGCAACCCCTAAATAGCCAACTAATTGATTATTTCTCTTCACACCATCAGGCGTGACCTCTATTTTTAATTGCCCACCATTACGATTAACAGTGACTTCAACCACTTCGTTAGGATGTTTTTTTACTAACTCAGTAAAATAATGCCAGTCATCATTAACCAACTCGCCTGCAACAGCAATAGGCTTATCACCTATTTGTAGACCAGCCTTTTGCGCTGGACTGCCTTTAGCAACCACAAGTATTTCGTTATAAACCTTTGGATAAAAAGGGCTTAATCCTAAACTCTCAATGGCCGAGGTTTTATCAGGAGAAAACTGCCAATCTTGAGTATTAAGCTGATAACTTGTACTTGAAACACTGTCTTTTTGACGCGTCTTAATAGTAATCTGTTGTTCACCTAAATGAGCAACTAATGCCAAATTAACATCTTGCCAATCACGCGTCTTTACATCATCAATAGCAATAATTTCACTCTCTGGAGTTAATCCTGCCTTCGCCGCTATCGATTGCTCGGCAACTTTACCTATTACTGGTTTAACACTCGGCACACCAAGTAAAAACATTAAGTAAAAGGCAAAAATTGCGAAGATAAAATTAGCTAAAGGTCCTGCCGCGATTATCGCTATGCGTTGATAAACACTTTTACTGTTAAAAGTTTTATCTTTATCTTGTTCACTCACTTCATCGACACGTTCATCGAGCATTTTTACATAACCGCCAAGCGGGATCAGTGCAACAACAAACTCGGTACCGTGTTTATCGGTTGTTCGCCAAATCGGTTTACCAAAACCGATAGAAAAGCGCTCGACCTTAACACCATTTTTGCGAGCAACCCAAAAATGACCATATTCATGTACGGTAATTAAAATCCCTAACGCAACAATAAATGAAGATAAATTCCAAAAAAAATCAAACACTCGACTACATTACCTTATCTTCATCTTGGCTGGTTCTATTCTCCAAGCCACTTAACAATGATTGAGCATAGTTTCTAGCTAACTGATCTAGTAACAGCACATCATCAATACTTTCTACCTTTTCTGAGACAAATTTTTTCACAGAAGTTTCATTTATTTTGAAAATATCGGTAAATTTGATCTGATTGTTCAAAAAGGCATCAACGGCAACTTCATTTGCTGCATTTAATGCGGTACACGCCGCTTGACCAAATTTACATGCGTCGATTGCTAACTTTAAATTGGGATAACGCTGATAGTTAGGTTGTTCAAAATCAAACGATGGTGTGTTGAAGAAGTCTAATGGCGCAACACCAGAATCTATGCGCTCAGGAAACGCTAAGGCATGAGCAATCGGCGTTCGCATATCTGGGTTTCCCATTTGCGCAAGTACTGAGCCATCTTTATATTGCACCATTGAATGTATGGTGCTTTGCGGATGGAGTACCACCTGAATATCATCGGGTTCGACATCAAACAACCACTTAGCTTCAATAAACTCTAAGCCCTTATTCATCATGGTTGCTGAATCGACAGAAATCTTTCGTCCCATATCCCAATTTGGGTGAGCACATGCCTGATCTGGAGTGACAGAAGCTAACTCATCAATTGCCATCGTACGAAATGGTCCACCTGAGCCAGTAAGTAAGATTTTGCTAATGCCGTTATCCGTTAACTGACAATCGCCAATCTTTTGTTGACTGGTTATCGGTAAACATTGAAATATTGCATTATGCTCACTATCAATAGGTAATAACTCAGCTCCAGATTGCTTAACTGCGTCGATAAAAATTTGCCCCGATGTAACTAACGCTTCTTTATTCGCCAGTAATACGCGTTTGCCACGTTTAACCGCAGCAAGTGTTGGTAATAAGCCAGATGCTCCCACTATCGCCGCCATAACAGTATCTACATTGTCATCTTGAGCAATAGTGACCAGCGCTTGTTCTCCAGATAAAACCTCGATGTTAGTTAGGCCATAATTATCTAAACGCTGAGCCAAGTCTTGTGCGGCAGTTGCGTTAACCATAACAACGGTTGATGGCGTAAATTCAATACACTGCCGAAATAATTTATCGACACTGGCATTGGCAGACAACGAATACACGTCAAAACGCTCTGGGTGCCTGCGGACAACGTCGAGCGTACTTTCACCAATTGAGCCAGTAGAGCCTAAAATACAAAGTTTACGTACTTGCATCGTGTTCCTAGTGCCAACCAAGTGACGCATAACACAGCGCGTAAATTGGCGCTGTCGCGGTTAAACTATCGATACGATCAAGAATACCGCCGTGTCCTGGTAATATAGACCCACTGTCTTTAATACCCGCTTGGCGTTTAAACATACTTTCGTTTAGATCCCCTAGCACCGACACTGTGGTGATCAGCACAGTCACTGCTAACACTAAAATAAATTGTGCTTGTTGCCACCCTAAAAAATAGCCCGCAAGCGAGACTAATAAACAAGCGAAGACGACGCCACCAATAAATCCTTCCAAGGTTTTTCCTGGACTAACATTTGGCATCAATTTACGCTTGCCAATTGATTTTCCAACAAAATAGGCACCAACATCAGCAGCCCATACCATTAAAAACAGGAACATGATCAACTGTGCCCCGTGATAAGGGTCGGTACTGTAATCACTCGAACGTAATACCATAAAAGCAAGCCACGTCGGCACTAACGTTAACCAACCGAAGACACCACGCACTGAGCGATGACTTGACCAAAAACCGCTGCAACGAGGATATAAAAACGTTAACGTTGCCGACAGCAACCACCACAGCACTGCAAGCCATAAGATATACTTAACGATATGCTGTAATTCAAATTGTGCTGACCACAAAGAATGTATTGGAAACACGTACCAAAGAGCGGAAATGAGTAAAATAGTAGTGCCAACAAACGCCAGTCTTCGACGCTTATTGTCAAACCCCATTAATGGTCCCCATTCCCATGCGCCTATTGCCATCACTAGCATGATAAATATAGAAAAGTATGCAAGTGACATGTAAAAAATGGCGGCTATGGCGAGAGGCGCCAGTAATAATGCTGTAATAATGCGTTGTTTTAACAAACGATAACCCTTTATCTATTCTAATTATTGTATCAATTGTTTTGCTTTACTTGCTCACCCGTTTGACCAAATCGTCGTTCACGTTGGTCAAAACAGGCAATTGCCGCTTTAAAGGCATCTTCTTTAAAGTCTGGCCATAATTCTTCCGTAAAATAAAACTCTGCATAAGCAGCCTGCCAAAGGAGAAAGTTACTTATTCTAAAGTCTCCTCCGGTACGGATCAGTAAATCTAAATCGGGAAGCCCAGATAAACTTGTCTGTTGGTCGAATATTCCTTCATCAATATCGTCAACCGACAACTCACCTTGCTGTACTTTTTCGGCCAGTTTTTTAGCCGCATGAGTAATATCCCAACGGCCTCCATAATTTGCCGCAATAGACAGTACCATAGCTTGATTGTCTTGGGTTAGTTTTTCCGCCTCATTGATTTGTTTCTTTAACTTATCAGAGAAACGAGAAACATCCCCTATGACTTGAAAGCGTATATCATTTTTATGAAGTTTCTTAACCTCTCGGGTCAAGACAAACATAAAAAGATCCATCAGAACACTTACTTCTTGTGCTGGACGTTGCCAATTTTCGCTACTAAACGCAAATAAAGTTAATGCCTTAACGCCTAATTTACGCGCCGTCGACACTACAGCTCTAACTGATTCAACACCATTTTTATGGCCAACAACTCGTGTTTTACCTCGCAGCTGTGCCCAACGGCCGTTACCATCCATAATAATAGCAACGTGTTTGGGAATGTTGATATCGTCCTTTGACTGTACGATTGACTCGGTCACACAAACTCCATGATTATCATTACACGCTAAATAACAAAAAACGTCGCAGCACATGTCTCACTTAGCACTACGACGTTAGTTTATTTACTCTGGAAATTAGATTTCCATTAACTCGGCTTCTTTATCCGCTAAAATTGCATCGACTTGCTTAACAAATTTATCGGTAATTTTTTGAATTTCATCTTCCGCTTGATGCATTTCGTCATCACTAATTTCTTTGTCTTTATTTAGTGCTTTAATGTCAGAGTTAGCGTCACGACGAATATTACGAATCGCAATTTTACCATTTTCACCTTCATTTTTTACCACTTTAACCAAATCACGACGACGCTCTTCAGTTAATGGTGGCAATGGAATACGAATCAATGTGCCTTGAGATGACGGGTTAAGCCCTAAATCTGATGCCATGATTGCTTTTTCAACTGCCGCTATCATGCCTTTGTCAAACACACTAACCGCAATAGTACGTGCATCTGGAATAGAAATATTCCCAACTTGGTTTAAAGGGGTATCTGAGCCGTAATATTCGACAGAAATATTGTCTAGTAAAGAAGCGTGAGCACGACCGGTTCTTACTTTGTTCAAGCTCGATTTTAAAGCTTCAATACTCTTGCTCATTCTTTCTTGAGCATCTTGTTTTATCTCATTTATCACTTTGATAATCCTTAAAACGTTTGATAATTAACCTAAATTTTGTGCGTGATCTATGATAGTACCTTCTTCGTCTCCCATGATCACCGCTTTTAATGCACCTGGTTTATTCATATTAAATACACGGATCGGCATATTATGATCGCGTGCCAGCGTAAAGGCTGCCAAATCCATTACTTTTAATTCTTTTTCTAAGACTTCTTGATACGTTAAGTGGCTATATAATTCAGCATTGGGGTTAGCTACCGGATCAGCTGAATAAATACCATCTACTTTAGTTGCTTTTAAAACAACATCTGCTTCAATTTCAATGCCGCGCAAACAAGCCGCCGAGTCTGTGGTAAAAAACGGATTGCCAGTACCTGCACTAAAAATAACTACACGGCCTGATTTCAATAAACTAATGGCTTCTGCCCAGTTATATGTATCACAAACGCCGGCTAAATCAATTGCTGACATTAAACGCGCGTTTACAAATGCTCTATGCAATGCATCTCTCATTGCTAAACCGTTCATTACAGTGGCCAACATGCCCATTTGATCACCAACAACACGGTTCATACCTGCTTCGGCTAAACCTGCACCACGAAATAAGTTACCGCCACCTATCACTAAACCAACTTGAATACCCATTTCAATTAATTCTTTAATCTCCTGAGCCATGCGATCAAGTATTTTGGGATCGATACCAAAGCCTTCATCTCCCATTAGGGCTTCACCACTCAGTTTTAAAAGTATTCGACGATAAGTTGGTTTTGGGTTGACGCTCATAAAATAAACATTCCTATTGGTGTTTGGTTAATCAAGATGTAAACGATTGAGACAAAACTTGCCTGAATCTCATCCTAACGTATCAGCAAACGACTTTTACAATGTGCTAAATTGCACAGATTATACACAAAAAAGCCACAGTCACATTGGCCGCGGCTATTTTAATACGTTTAGCTGCCTATCGAAAGTCTTTACTGAAAAAACTCTCTTTTATTATCTGATGGGCATAAAAAACGCCTACTAAGTAGGCGTTTAAACATTATTCAGATCAATGAATGATCAGAAGATATTTCGTAATAGAAAGACTAAATTACGCTTTAGCAGCAGCGATTTGCGCTTCTACTTCAGCAGCAAAATCTTCTTCTTTCTTCTCGATACCTTCACCAACTTCTAAGCGAACGAATGAAGAGATAGAAACACCTTTTTCTTTCAAGATTTCACCAACAGTACGTTTTGGTTCCATAATGAAAGCTTGGCCTGTTAAAGAAACTTCACCAGTAAATTTCTTCATACGACCTGTAACCATTTTCTCAGCGATTTCTTGAGGTTTACCTTCATTCATCGCGATTTCGATTTGAATAGCTTTTTCTTTTTCAACTACGTCAGCCGGTACATCTTCAGGGTTGATGTATTCAGGCTTACTAGCAGCAACATGCATTGCAATGTGCTTAAGCGTTTCTTCGTCACCAGAACCAGCAACAACAACACCAATTTTAGCACCGTGCTTGTATGAGGCTAATGCATCACCTTCAACATACTCAACACGACGAACATTGATGTTCTCACCGATTTTAGTTACTAATGCGATACGCTTTTC
>JBNKXM010000062.1:0-8157 GCA_050300315.1 Thalassotalea sp.
GACTTTACCGCACGTGCCATTTGTTGTCCTAAAGTAACAGTTGCCTGCTCATCTGCCAAATGAAACTGACGCTCTTGGTTAGCCTGAACGTTTTCTGTTGGGTCAATTGCCTTGTTTGTCATCAGTGTGAACTCGATTCCTGATTTAAAAGTTGTTGAATTTCTGGAAATAAATCGCTTGCTAGCATACCGATTTTACCCGAGCGGCGTGCAACATTATCTGCAGCCTGTCCGTGTATATGTACGGCCAAACGCACCGCATCAATTGGTTGTGCTAACTGCATTAATAATGCTGCGATTATACCTGATAACACATCCCCCATGCCACCAGAAGCCATACCTGAATTGCCACTGGTATTTATCCAGATATTATCACCATAGCAAACTAAGCTGCCTGCTCCCTTCAACACACAAACCCCACCATATTGATTAGCGATGGCTTTTACCGCAGCAAAACGGTTTTGTTCGATTTCTGCGACGGAACAATGCAACAATGCCGCCGCTTCACCGGGATGTGGCGTTAGCACCCATTGTTCATTGTGTTGCGGCTGTTTAGCAAGTAATCGCAACGCATCAGCATCTAATACACAAGGTTTATTCGCGCTAATCACTGCTGAAAATAATGTTTTAGCCCAGAGATCTTGCCCTAAACCTGGGCCGATCAGTAACACTTTAGCCTGTTCAAGATGGACACTATGCGCACGGTCCTGCTCATTTTCTGACACTAAAATCAACTCAGGACGACCTTGAAACACTAGTTGATGATTGTCTGGATGACAATGAACAGCAACTAACGACGCACCAGCTCGTAGCGCCGCTTCGCTCGCTAAACGAATTGCTCCGGCATGGCCTTTTCCGCCACCTAACTCTAATAATTTACCGATACTCCCTTTGTGACTTGTCGCCAAGCGCAACGGATTTTTCGGCAAACTGGCAGGTGAATTTAACGATGTTCCCTGAATAGCAACCGTTGAGGAAACCAACTCTTGAAAACAATCACCTAATGTTAAATCCGCTAAATATAACTCTCCAATAAAACGTGCCGCCTGCCCCGTTAGCAAGCCCTGTTTAACTGCAATAAAGGTTACCGTGTGTTGAGCAACTATAGCATCGCCAACCACATTTCCGGTCGTTGCATCTAAACCCGATGGCACATCAACGCTCAATACAGGAATAGCTGATTGATTAACAACTGACACCAGCGATATTAATTGAATAGGTAATTGCCCTTTAAAACCAATGCCAAATATCGCATCGACAATTAGCTGATATTGGTTATCAACCAAAAATTGTTCCGTCAGTGGTAGTTCGCTTAAATAAATTACGGTTACATGAGTACTAGCTAAACGTTCAAAGGCAATTTTCGCATCGCCTTTTAGCTGAGTTTCATCAGCGCAAAGATAGACAGTAACATCAATACCCAGTTCATACGCCAAGCGCGCAATCACAAAACCATCGCCGCCATTGTTACCTTTGCCACACATGACCAACAATTTAGCTAGCCGAGGATAAGTTTCTCGAATATAACTAAAAGCCGCTAAGCCAGCTTTTTCCATCAAAAGCGTCATCGTTATTTGCTGAAGCTCGGCAACTTTAGCTTCATTGTCTAGCACTTGTGTCGCGCTATATGCTCTTTGTGGTAAACTTGCCAACAATTTTTTTACGTGCATGCTTAAAATAACCTGTAATGACAGCTTCAACTATCAACTATCAAGAATTAGCAGAAAAAATCAAGTCTTGGGGACAAGAACTTGGTTTCTCACAAGTTGGATTCAGTGATGTTGACCTCACTGATCATGAAAAAGCACTGTCTCGCTGGTTAGCCAATAATTATCATGGCGAAATGGACTACATGGAAAAACATGGCTTAATGCGAGCCAGAGCCAATGAATTGGTGCCAGACACGGTTCGCGTGATCAGTGCGCGTATGGATTATTTACCCAGTAATGCGAAATTTGCCCAAACGTTAAAAAATAAAGACAAAGCCTATATTAGTCGTTATGCCTTAGGAAGAGACTATCACAAGTTAATGCGTAAACGCCTCAAACAGTTAGGCGAGAAAATACAACAATATTGTCAAACATTTAACTACCGCCCATTTGTTGACTCAGCTCCAATTTTAGAACGTCCATTAGCCGAAAAATCTGGGCTTGGCTGGGTTGGTAAGCATTCACTGTTAATCAATCATTCTGCTGGTTCCTGGTTTTTTCTTGGAGAGCTTTTGGTTGATATACCACTACCTGTTAGCACTAAAAGTACCAATGCCTGTGGTAGCTGTGTTGCTTGTTTAAAAATTTGCCCAACACAGGCGATAGTTGAACCCTATGTCGTTGATGCTCGTCGCTGTATTTCATACTTAACCATAGAACTGCGAGACGCTATTCCAGAACAATTTAGACCGTTAATTGGCAATCGCATCTATGGCTGCGACGATTGCCAATTGATCTGCCCATGGAATCAATACGGACAATTAACACAAGAAGGTGACTTTCAGCCACGCCAGCAGCTCGACAATATTGCATTATTAGAGGTTTTCTCATGGACTGAAGCCCAGTTTTTAGCGAAAACTGAAGGTTCTCCTATTCGCCGCATTGGCTTTGACTGCTGGCAAAGAAATATTGCCGTTGCATTAGGTAATGCCGATTTTAGTCAAGAAATCGTTAATGCGTTATCAGAAAAGTATCCTCTCGTCAGTGAGATGGTAGCCGAGCATATTCAATGGGCGCTTGCTCAGCAGCAAAAAAAACAACAACTACTTGCCCAAAGTATTCCAGTCACTGAAATCAATCAAAGATTATCGGGACGTTTGATCCGATCTATTGAAAAAGGTTTACCACGAGACGCGTAAACTCATTAGCAAAATCTGTCACTGAATGAGTATACGCACAATAAGATTTTGCTGCCAAAAGTAAAATACGCTAATGTCTAATAGGGCGTTTTGACAAGCAAGAGTATTCGGGAAATAACGATGAAAAAATCCCTATGGCTGATCATGATATTACTGTTTAGCGGTTGTTTGGGCATGCCACAATCGGTGACGCCAGTGTCAAACTTTGACCTTAACAGATATTTGGGCAAATGGTATGAAGTTGCCCGTTTAGACCACTCGTTTGAACAAGGTTTAACGCATGTTACTGCTGAATATCTGCTAAATGATGATGGTGGTGTTTCAGTGATTAATCGCGGCTTCTCTGCACAAGATAAGCAATGGCAAACGGCACAAGGCAAAGCCTACTTTGTAAATAGCGAGTCAGAAGGCTATCTAAAAGTGTCGTTCTTCGGACCATTTTATGGTGCCTATGTGATTTTTGAATTAGACCAGCAAAACTACCAATATGCCTTTGTGTCTGGGCCAAATACCGACTATCTTTGGTTGTTATCAAAAACACCAACGATCGCGCCAGAAGTGCTCGACAAGTTTATTAACATGTCAAAAGAACGTGGCTTTAATACTGATGAGTTGATTTACGTTAAGCAAAAATAAACCTTTAGCTAACGTAACACGCTATCTTAATAAAGATGAATTAACAAATTGATATACAAGGAATGAGCTCGATATGATCAATGAACTTTTTACCGCAATAGACAATATGGATGCTAGTGAATTTGCAAAGTATTTAACGGATAACTGTACTTTTCGATTTGGTAATCAGCCAGCAATTAGTGGCAAAGCCGAAACCAAGCAATATGTTGCCGCATTTTTTGATTCGATATCACGCGTCGAACACCTGCTAAGCGATGTTTGGCATCATCACGGCGCAACAACCTGTCATGGCATGGTTACATACACACGCAAAAACGGCAGTCAGCTCACAGCCCCCTTTGCTAATGTCTTTAAACTCAACGAGCAAAAAATCGACGAGTATTTAATTTTTGCAGACACCTCAGCGTTATACGAACAATGACAAGCGCCACACGTAAGATCAGCACCACTTACTTACCACCAACAACAGACGAATTTATGGCGTTGCGCGCTGCCGTTGGCTGGAGTAATACTGATGCACAAACAACCACTCGTAGCATAGAAAATTCGCTGTTTTGGCTGTCGATACGCTCTGGCGAAAAACTCGTTGCCACTGGCCGAGTCGTAGGTGACGGTGCAATGTATTTTTATATTCAAGACGTTATCGTTGATCCCGCACACCAAGGTTCAGGCCTAGGTGCTAAGGTGATGGATGAAATTGAACACTATTTATCGACAGTTTGTGTTAAGGGAGCGACGGTTGGTTTACTCTCAGCGCTTGGTAAAGAAGGTTTTTACCGTAAATATGGCTACTTACTGCGTGATGGCAAACAGCTTGGCATGGCTATGTGTCAGTTTATTTAAGGCAAAAGCGATAAGCTAACTTCTGAAAAAACTTAACCATTTAGTTTTTACCTGTTCAACAGAATCTGCCGTTTTCTCATCAAGCTTAGTACGTTCAAACAATGCCAGCGCTTTGTCGGCATATTCCAAATAACGTTCGTCCAGATCATCGGTTTGTTTTAGCGAAATTAAAATTTTCAACAAACTAATGGAGAATTTAATACTAGTCGGTGCGAGCTGAATAGCTTGTAAAACGGCTTCTAATGCCGGTTGTAAACGTTTTTTCTGAAAATGCTCCACCGCCATATCATGCAACTGTTTAGGGGTGAAATGAATGTCGCTGCGCTCTTTAGTTTCTTGCTGAACATAACGATTAACTACTTGGCTGGTCAGCGAATCACCGGAGATTTGATTTTTAATCGATTCTAGCATCAACATGGCTTCTTCACGCATGCCTAACTCGTGATAGACCTTGACCTTATCTAAGTTATCTTCAATTAATGGTGTCGGTCTTATCGAAACTTGATTATCGATTAAACGCTGCGCTTTATCCGATTCATTACGAGCATTATGCACCCGAGCTCTGGCCACCGCGATTTGCTCTTTAAACAAAGCAACATCTTCATATTCACTTTCGAGCTGTTTCATAAAACGGTCAGTTTGTTTTAAGATATTTTCCGAGCTGTTATCGGTTAAGGTTACCGCTAAATCTATGCCCGCTCGGATCACATTTAACATAAGCTCAGGCGAGTCGTGGATCGAATTCTTGGCATTTTGGGCGATATTTTTCGTCGCTTGATATTGGCCATGGTGATCATGATTTAATCGTGCCAAGTCCCATGATTTTTTATTGCGTTCTATGTTTCTCGGTGACAACTTAGTTGCTTTTTTTATTTCATCATAGGCCAGATCATATTTCTCTTGCTCGATATAGTATTGAGCCAACATATCGTGCATCGCGAAACGCGTTTCGGGTTTATTGGTCAACTTGTTTAATAGCTCTTCCATCTCATCGATGCGGCCTTGTTTAAGTAACGCTTTGACATAGCCTAAATATACCCAACCAAATTTATAACGATTGAGTAGCTCTTTGAAAAAGTGCTCAGCTTCGCTAAATTCTCGTAAACTTAAAAGCGCTTCGCCTTTCATCCGTAAAAGATTAGCGTGAAAAGGTGCTAGCTTTTTATTTAATAAATGGCGATCAACATAATAAATCACCTTTGAAAATTCGCGTTGATCAATGGCTTGATAAACATTAAACAACTCATTTTTTATCTTGAGTGTTTGCTGAAGCCTGTCTCTGACTCTTTTAGGTTGTAGCGGTTTAACCCAAAAATCGTCGGGTTGTAACTCAATAATAGAATTAACTAGCGACTCTTCGGTTTCCGTGCTTAAAAAGATCAATACAGTACATTTAGTCACATACCCTTTAAATTTAAGCTCTTCGAGTAAATGGAAACCGTCTTTATCACTTTTGACATTAAATGAACAAATGACAATGTGAAAATGCATTTCACTGCATAATTTCAAGCCAAAATATGCATTTTGCGCACAACGAACTTCACGTATATCCATATCATACAATGTATGTTTTAACGTATCATGCACTAAAGTATTGTCATCAATAATCAATACTTTCAAATCTTTGTAATCACCAAAGAAATTCTTTGATTGTGCGTTCATTAACACTTTTCCATTTTAATTGTCATCGTTTTTACCGACTGTCGCTTGTCTTCTCTTGGTACATAAATCCAAAATAGCTATTTTTTGTTGATCCGTAAAGCGCTGCCAACCAGTTATTTCATCTAAATGACGAAAACATCCTAAGCAGATATCCTTCTCGTTCAAACAACAGTTTCTAACACATGGGCTAAGTGTTTTGTTATCGGGTAAATTTGATTCTTGATTCATTATATCGCTTGTGCAAAAACAGTTAATTTTTCATTCGTGGTTGTCATAGCTTTAGCAATTGATTTAGCGCGTTTTAATGACTTTTCTTCTAAAGCAATTGCCAGATTAGCTGACAAGGTGATCAACTCCTGAACCACTAAGATATGAGATAGTTTTACTAATTGACTATTAGCCGCCGTAGCTTGCTGATAATCTTTGTTTGCAAGGTGTTGATTAATATCAGCAATCGCTAATGTGATTTCATCTAAATAATCATCTAGCATAAAGACGGCTAATTCAGGTGAGCCTTGATTACGTACATAACCTGCAAGATCAAATAGTTGCGCTTGACCATCTAGGTGGGATTTTGTCGATTTAACCTGAACATTTACGCTCGTTGAAGGTGCTTTAGTTAATTGAGCATTTGCCTCCACAGCTTGTTTTATTTCGACAACATCAGTTGTGCGTTCACGATATTGTGCTTTAAGCCAGGGTGATAATAATCGAATAAGCCCTTCGACATCGCGTACGTTAGTAACTAGCCCGCTATGCCATTGCGCCGTGCTTTCATTGGCATCACGAGTATCTTTGAGTAACTTATCACCTAAAGTAAACACGCCTCTGCTAACGTTTTTTCCAACAGCTAGCTCAACAAACGGTGAGGTTTCAAATTCAGAGATTAACACTAAGTAACGCCCACTTTGCCAACGTTTAAGCATAGCCTGCGCATGACAAACTACATGAACTTGTACCCCTAACCAATATAAAAGCCGCACAAGTTGTTGATGTTGCTCAGGAGCATGTACTGCAAGCAATACTTCCACTTGGGTTTGTTGATAGCGGTATTGACTCAAGACTTCTGAACTGATCAACACATTATCTTCTGCCTCACCTTTAATAAACTGTTCAAGCTGTGAGACAAACCTAGATTGGCTGATAATTAAACGACTATGTTCGAACAAGCCTTCATTATGTAAACGACTATTATATGGCGATTGCAATACCATGACTTTAGGTCGTAGCGGTTTTGCTAAACCATGCAAATGCTGTTGTAGAACAAGCTGGTGTTCTTTCAATGTTTCAGAGGTAAGGATCAACGCTTTACATGCGTATTTATTTAAATGCTTAGTCGTTAATTGTTTCAGCAAATGCTCAATGTTAACAATCTGTTCGCTGACACCATTGGCGTTATTTATTATTTTAGTAAGCTGCTGAACCAGTAGTGAATGATCGCTAAAAATAATCACGTTTGCTTCTTTTAAATCGGTTTGCGGTAACAGCTGCTGTTTTTCTGTTGTCGCGTAAGCAATTGGCATATCAAATGAAAGCTCAAAGCCATGCTCTATATCGCTTATCTGCACATTGGTGCTATGTGTGACGTTTAATAAGGCCGCCAAATATTGCAGTGTTAGTGACTGCTCTTCCAGTTGTTCTGGAATTAAGTCAGCTAATGCTTGAATATTTTTTGGTGCTGACAAGGTGGTTTTTTCTGAGCTCACACTAAATGCGAAACGCACAATTTGCTGTCCCGCATTTTTATCAATGATGCGTATATCCATCATCAAGCTGCTGTTGAAAACGTCTTGTAAACACGCTGTTGCAAGCCCAGTTAATAAACGCTCAAACCATCTGGGGTTAATTTTTCCAACTAGTAGTAATTGCGGATCTGTGTTTAACAGCACCTCATTACGTTGCAAGTTTGCCCGCCATGTAATGTTACTCACAATAGCAGCAAGTTGTTCGTGCAAATATACATCAGTGAGTGCTTTACTATGGTCTTGTTCAATTAGCTGGTTAGTCAACTGCAGTTGTCTGCACCAATCAAACATTCGATTAAGTTGTCTTGCCATTGGCAACGAAGATTCTGCTGAGCTTATCGACGCACTTTGATTTTGTAGCATGGTAGCTACTATCATTTGACTTAATTGCTGGGCATAACCAATAGCAGACGCTCGATAAGCT
>JBNKXM010000063.1:0-8094 GCA_050300315.1 Thalassotalea sp.
ACTAATTTATTTTCAGTCTATACAGACAAAGGCATCAACGCTAAAAATTACTAGCATAAAATAAATTTCCATTGTGCTATTGCGTAACTTGGCGGCTTAGTTAGTATAAGCGTCAATGTAATCAACAACACTAGGTATGGATCAGATACATACCCAAGGAACACTTTCATGACACGCATTGCTATCAGTGAATTTGGCTCATTATCCACTGGCGAACAAGCGCAATTATTTACGCTTACCAACCGTAACGGCATGCAAGTTAAGATCACCAATTACGGAGCGATCATTGTTTCTATCTTTACCTTTGATAAAACTCAACGTCTTGCTGATATCGTGTTAGGTTATGACAACGTGGCTGATTATCAAGATGATAGCTATTACTTAGGTGCAGTTATTGGTCGCTATGCTGGCAGGATCGAAAATGGCACAGTGACAATTAATGACCGTCAGTATCAGCTAACGTTAAATGCTCCTGACAGCCAGTTACATGGCGGTAAAATTGGCTTAAATAAAAGACTCTGGCACGGTGAAACCCATGAAACAGACGACGCGGCATGCCTTTCATTACACTACATTAGCCCTGATGGTGAAGAAGGATATCCCGGAGAAGTTACCTTCACCGTAAACTATACCTTAAACGACAATAACGAATTAATCGTCGACTATTTTGCAACAACCACTCAAACGACAATTGTTAATCTTACCCAACATAGCTACTTTAATTTAGCTGGCCATAACAGCGGCAATATTCATCAGCATCAAGTTGCTATTAACGCCGATACGTTTTTACCAATGACCACTCGTGCCTACCCAAGTGGTGAACTCTGTTCCGTTAAAAATACCGTACATGACTTTACGGCGCATAGAGAACTAGGTAAGAATATCGATAGTGAGGACTTACAAATTAAAATAGGCCATGGCTATGACAACTATTGGTTACTTAACGATAATGCGTTAACGGGTCAAGAATTTGCCGCACAAGTGATTGAACCACATTCAGGCCGACGAATGACGCTGTTTACCGATCAACCGAGTATCATTTTATACACCGCAAATTATATTGATGGTAGCCATATTGGTAAGAACAATTATCGCTATCAAAAACGAGCCGCTCTGTGTCTAGAGCCTCAACGAGCAAACAACAAACAGAATGGGGTGACATTAAATAACGCTTTATTAACACCAGAGCAAGCATTTCACAGTCAGTCTCGTTATCGGTTTGACGTCATCTAATCCAACCCAAATTAATCTTACGTCATCTCCTACTGAGAGAAAATAAAAGGCGCCGAGGCGCCTTTTGCATGTGAAATTTATAGAATAGTATTAAACGAGCATTTGTTTAACATCGGCGACCATGTCTTTAAATTCATCCGACTCCATAAAATCTATGCTTGGCATAATGCCCTTGTCGACATAACTCTTTAATAACACACCTTTAGTGGACTCATTTTTAAAGATACCGTGATAAATAGCGCCAGCACGAATAAAATCAAGATAATGCGGCTCGCTTGGCAAGACACTTAAATCACTCCAACGCTGAACAATTTCTACCAACTCATCTGATAAATCCCATGCCTTGGCTACTTCAGCACCAATATTGCTCGATAGTTTGGTAATTGCCTGTTGCAAAAATGTCGGATTAGCAAACACATCTGGGTGTTTCTCAGCCTCAGTTAGTATAGGTAATACACCAATATTGTGGATCAACGCGGCTAACGTTAAGGTATCAAGTGTTAACGGTGAATGTTTAACTTCTTTTCGATACAGAGTTAACAAACTAATCGCAACGGATGCGACATCAACGGTTTTGTCCCAAGACTTTTTCATATACATAGCGACAATTTCATTTTCTGACACAAATACTTGTTCTAACGCCATCGCGGTAGCTATGCTTTTAATTTGCCTTAGTCCAATACGAGTAACTGCTTGGTTAACCGTTTCTACTTTAACGCTTCTTCCTAAAATTGCGCTATTCGCAACCTTTAACATTCCCATCGACAACGCCGGATCGTGGGAAATAATATCACTCATACGGCCAAGATTAACTTCAGGATCGTCTGCGGCTTGTCTTACTTTAAGGGCTATCTCAGGTAAGGTTGGTAATATCAGTGATTGTTGTTTTATTTTTTCTACTAGAATCGTGTAGAGCGCATTCTCAGTTCCCATGAAGAGCCTCGTAAATCGTTGTTTCTAACTTTAAAAGTAGCACATTTTTTTAATCCAACAGCTATTTTTACAAGAAAAGAATAATTTTATTTTCAATTAAATAAATACCTTAACCAAGGTGATGATATAACCAGCAACAAACGATGAAATTACCACCAACTTTATTATTCTCAGATGACTAAGTTTGATTGAAAGATCGGCTG
The DNA here is from genome assembly GCA_050300315.1 of Thalassotalea sp. GTDB lineage: Bacteria > Pseudomonadota > Gammaproteobacteria > Enterobacterales > Alteromonadaceae > JBNKXM01. The sequence continues at coordinate 2,370 of JBNKXM010000063.1, forward strand.
TGAATCCTTATAATGCCCGCCTTTTTCCGATGAGTGCTTATGATGTTTAAACCTGAATTACTTTCCCCAGCCGGAAGCTTAAAAAATATGCGTTATGCGTTTGCCTATGGGGCAGATGCTGTTTATGCTGGTCAGCCACGCTATTCACTACGTGTAAGAAATAATGAATTTAATTTAGAAACCATCAAACAAGGCATTGATGAAGCTCATCAATTAGGTAAAAAATTCTATTTAGTCAACAACATAGCGCCACACAACAGTAAACTAAAAACCTTCTTAAAAGACATTAAGCCGGTTATCGAGATGAAACCTGACGCCCTGATCATGTCAGATCCAGGGTTAATCATGATGGTGCGTGAAAACTTTCCTGACATGGCAATCCACTTATCGGTACAAGCTAACGCAGTGAACTGGTCTACAGTGAAATTTTGGCAACAACAAGGGGTTGAGCGCGTTATTTTGTCGCGTGAGTTGTCATTAGACGAAATTGAAGAAATTCGCTTCCAGTGCCCTGAAATGGAGCTGGAAGTTTTTGTTCATGGTGCGTTATGCATGGCCTATTCTGGTCGCTGCTTACTTTCGGGCTACATTAACAAACGCGATCCGAATCAAGGCACCTGCACTAACTCTTGTCGTTGGAAATATGATGTCCACGAAGCGAAAGAAACAGAAACCGGTGATGTCATCGCCCAGCCGGTTAATATTATCAATCCAAATGAACAGCCGGTTGATGATATCGTTTTACTGCAAGAGCAAGGTCGTCCCGGTGAATACATGCCAGCGTTTGAAGATGAACATGGTACCTATATCATGAATTCGAAAGACTTAAGAGCGGTTGAACATGTCGATCGCTTGGTAAAAATGGGCGTACACTCACTAAAAATAGAAGGCCGCACTAAATCATTTTATTATTGCGCCCGTACGGCACAGATTTACCGTCAGGCTATTATGGACGCTATGGCAAATAAACCGTTCAACCCTGAGTTAAATACCAATTTAGAGCATTTAGCACATCGTGGTTATACCGAAGGCTTCTTGCAGCGCCACCGCCCGAGTGACACGCAAAATTACGATTATGGCTATTCAAAAAGCGACACTCAACAATTCGTTGGTGAAGTGTTAGGACGTAATGAACAAACTGGTTACATCGAAATTGATGTTAAAAATAAATTTTTAGTAGGCGATCGTCTTGAACTTATGACGCCATCAGGCAATGTCAGCTTTGACTTAACCGAGATGACCAACTTAAAAGGTGAAGCGATTAGCGACGCCAAAGGTTCTGGGCATAAGGTTGCCATCAAACTCGACACAGACCTTGATTTAGCGTTTGGTATTATTATGCGTTATTTAGATGAAGGTGGCACAACCCGTCATCCTTTTGCTCAAAATCAAGGTTAATTCCTGTGGCACTGATTATTGAAGCCTCTTGCATCAACTGTGATGTGTGCGAACCCGAATGCCCTAATGGCGCCATTTCCCAGGGTGATGAGATCTATGAAATTGATCCCGATAAATGCACAGAATGTGTCGGGCATTATGACAAGCCAACTTGCATGTCTGTTTGTCCGATCGATTGCATTAAAAAAGATCCTCTGCACCAAGAAAGCGAGCAGCAATTGCTCGAAAAATTTCTACGTATGCATGGCTAACGCCGTTGCGTTAGCTTTTTAACGTATTTCTCCCGCCGATCAACTGACTTTAGTCGCCCTTCAATAAATAAAATGTTACAACTGATAACGATTATCGCTTTAGCAGCATACAAATTCTTTCTATAGTATGGTGCAGCATATTGCGAACTATAACGACAACAAAAAAATAACATATAATATTGAGGAAACAGTTGTGAAACCTACTATTCCATTGTTGATTGCCTCTTCAATAGCCCTTACCGGCTGTTTGAATACCCCAAAAAATCAACAGCAAACAACAGACACTAATACTCAAGTCAGAGAACAAACGCCTTATTTAAGTCAAGAGCAAGCAGCAAAGCGTTCTGCCAGATTGTCTAATGTAGCCTACCATCTGAACTTTAAACTTGACGGCAGTGACTCTTTTAGCAACACCACGAAAGTGCGCTTTAATCTGAAAGATATCGAGAATGATTTAACGCTAGATCTTAAAGATGCAGACGTTAAATCAGTTAAAATCAATGGTAAATCAGTAACAATTAACTACAACAAGTGGTTTATTACCTTAGCAAAAGAAGATTTACGCATTGGTCGCAACGAAGTCGATGTAGCCTTTACCCGTAAACATAGCACCAATGGTGAAGGCCTACACCGCATGCAAGATCCAGTGGATGGCAAAGTGTACCTCTATTCGCACTTTGAACCAGCTGCCGCACAACAAATGTTTGCGGTATTTGATCAGCCTGACTTAAAAGCTAACTACCAAATGACAGTGTCAGCGCCTAAAGACTGGCACGTGTTCACAGCAATGAAAGAAACGAGCGTTGATGACAAGGGTGATTTTAAGGTTTGGCACTTCGATAATACATTGAAATTAAGCCCTTATAATTTCTCATTACATGCAGGCCCTTACCATATGTGGTCTGATAATAGCGGAAAATACCCTCTTCGACTTTTTGCAAGAGAGTCAGTCGCTAAGCAAGTTTCACCAGAGGACTGGTTTAAATACACTAACCAAGGTTTAGCGTTTTTCAATTCATATTACGGGGTTGATTACCCGTTTAGAAAATATGATCAAGTGCTAGTACCTGACTTTTTATATGGCGCCATGGAAAATGCAGCCGCTATTACCTTCGCCGAACGCGGATTTTTAACCAATGGTGAAATGACCAAAAGCCAAGAACAACGCTTAGCGAGCGTTATCATGCATGAAATGGCACACCAATGGTTCGGTAACTTAGTTACCATGAAATGGTGGAATGGCTTATGGCTTAATGAAAGCTTTGCCTCATTTATGGCAACAACAGCAACCGCCAACGCAACCGAATTTACTGATGCTTGGCAAAGCTTCTACGCGGGTGGTAAACAAGCGGCCTATCGCCAAGATCAACAAGTAACCACGCATCCTATTGAAGTACCAATCCCGTCATCAGCCAATGCGTTTGATAACATTGATGCGATCACTTACTCAAAAGGTCAATCGGTATTAAAACAATTAACCCATTTATTGGGTGAAGAAACTTTCCGCAAGGGCATACATAATTACTTAAGCCATTACGCCTATCAAAATGCCGAGTTAAAGGATTTTATCACTAGCTTAGGTGATGCGGCAGGTCGTGATTTAAATGGTTTTGCTCAACAATGGTTATATCAACCAGGTGTCAATACGATTACCGCAAATTACCAATGTGAAGGCGGTAAAATTACCAACTTTACATTAGAGCAAAGCGCCGATGCTAAATTCCCAACCTTAAGAGAGCAAAGGGTTCAGGTCGCACTTTATCAAAATAAAGATAACCAACTAACGTTTGAAAGTGCAGTGCCTGTTACCTATCAAGGTAAATCTACTCAAGTCTCAGAATTAGTTGGTAAGAGCTGCCCAGATCTCGTATATCCTAACTATCAAGATTGGGGATTTGTGAAGGTCAATTTAGACGAGCGTTCATTTGCCACAGCAAAATCTGCGTTAAGCTCAGTAGAAGATAACTTGCAACGTTCTATGTTATGGCAAAGTTTATGGGACAGTGCGAGAGACGGCAACTTACCGATGAACGAATATTTAGATATCGCCATCGCCAATGTTGCTAAAGAAACTGACTATACCATTTTAGGGCAAGTATTGTCTCAAATTGCCTCTGCGCGTAGTTACTTAAGTATATTCTTCCCACAAGGACACAGCTTTTTGGACAAAGTGAACAGCACGTTAAGCGCTTTAACGTGGCAAGAAGCTAACGCCAACAGCGACAAAAAGAATATGCAGCGTCGTTGGTTCAGCTACTATCGTTCATTTGCCAATACACCGGCTGAATTAACCAGACTAGCTAAAATACTCGATGGCAGTTTAACCATAGAAAAGCTAACGATTAATCAAGATCTTCGTTGGAGTATCATAGGTCAATTAAGCCGTTACAACTACCAAGGTAGCGATGCATTAATTGATGCAGAACTTGCTAAAGATAATTCTGACAGTGGCCAGAAATCTGCAATCAGTGCTCGTGTGATCCGCCCTGATGCTAAGGTTAAAGCCGAATGGTTAGCTAAGATTCAGGATAAAAATTCTGACTTACCGTTTTCAAAGCTTAGAACCGCTATGGGCAGCATGTACCCAAGTGAGCAGTTAGCACTTAGTGAACAAACAGCAGAGCAACGCTTGGCGAGCTTAACGGCAATCGATAAGGCAAACGATCATACCTTTATGCGCAGTTATGCTAATACCTTGATCCCTGGTGCCTGTAATGCAGCCAGTGTTGAACGACTAGCACAAGCAATTAAGCAACAAACGAGTCTTTCAGCTGGTACTAAACGCGCCTTGTTAGTCACTCATCAAGCAGATGAACAATGTGTTAACATCCGCAATAACTTAACCATCAAATAAACCCTATGGTAGAAACAAAAAAACGCCTTGCATATGCAAGGCGTTTTTATATTCAGGACGAATAGTATGTCGTGGTGTCATGGATGACAAAGAACGACGATTCAGGACGAATAGTATGTCGTGCTGTCATGAATAACTAACTCTTCAGTTTCTAGGACTAACTCGCATGCTTAAACTGAAAAGGGATATTTGATTCCCTCGTGGCATTGATAGCCAGTAACCTCAAAATCATCAGTCGTTACCCAAGTTTCAATATCTTCTAATGTTTTAATCTCTGGGTTGATATGAAACTGAGGCGATGGAAACGGCTCACGTTTTAATTGGACATCACGCATTAATTCCAGTTGATCTTCGTAAATATGCGCATTAACAATTTTATGGTATGCCTTACCCGGCTTATGACCAGTAATTTGCGCCATTAATGCCAAAAAGAAAAATACCTGAACCTGATTAAAATTTATGCCAAGCGGCACATCTGCACTGCGTTGGAAACTATTAAGGTAGAGTTTATCTCCTAATAGAGAGAAATGATGACTATGCATGCAAGGACGTAAGCAACCTAGTTCAAACTCACCTGGGTTATAAAACGTGATGATTTCACCTCGGTTATCAACGCCATTTTTAAGATCATCAACCACATTCTTTAATTGATCTAAATGACTACCGTCTGGTTTACGCCATGATCTGCCCTGCACACCATACACGCGCCCCATATCATCCTCTCCTTTGCGGTGAGGATTATTAAGCCACGCGTGATTTTCATTGGCATTGGCATTCCAGGTGTTACAGCCAATACTGCGAAATTGCGCAGCATTATCATAACCACGTAAGTAGCCAAGTAGCTCAGCAATGGCAGCTTTCCAGAAACTTTTACGTGTGGTAATTAAAGGAAACTGATTATTTTCAACATCATACTCTAGATCGGCATTAATCAATGTTAGGCAACGTTTACCCGTTCTTTCATTGTAAACCCACTCACCCTGATCAATGATTTTTTGGCACAAATCCAAGTATTGCTTCATAAATTAGTTCTCTTTAAATTGCAGTTATCGCGTAAGAAATCGCCGCTAATTACACACCTTAGTTGAGCAATATTCTACCTGATGGTAAACAATATCTATAGTGTGTTTGCAAAACTTCTATAACACATTAGCTTACGACCAGATCATTTTTATCGCGACTAATATTAAGAAGCCAGCAAATAGTCGTTTAAGATATCGTA
>JBNKXM010000064.1:0-8006 GCA_050300315.1 Thalassotalea sp.
CTCAAGTGGCGTTAAACCGTGTTCTTTGAGTACTTGCGCAGCAGGTTTGATCTCATCACCTTGCCAAAACTCCCCTTCACCAAGTAGCGGAAGGAACAAGTGTGAAAGTGGCGCTAGATCACCCGACGCACCAACTGAACCTTGCTCTGGTACAACAGGGATAAGATCAAGCTCGATGAAGGTTAACATTCTCTCAACTGTTTCTAAGCGAATGCCTGAATAGCCTTTGCTTAATGCATGCACTTTGGTGATTAACATTAACTTTGAAATATCTTTGGCAATTGGCTCGCCTACACCGACGGCGTGGGTGATAAGTAGATTTTTCTGAAGCAAGTTGGTTTCTTCAGGAGTGATTTGAGTGTCACATAACGGCCCAAAGCCAGTATTAATACCGTATACCGCTTTATTAGAAGCCGCCATCTTCTCAACTCTTTGACGGCTTGTATTAATTTTATCTAATGCTTCTTGGCAAAGTTCAGCTTTGATAGTGCCGTTGGCAATACCGTTGACAGTGTCAAGCTCTAAACGATCGATACCATATTTAAACGTCATCATTAACGCTCCTAAATTAAAATTTTAAATGGCTGCCTAACCGGTACTTATTACCGGGAGCAGTTAACATAGCTAAACTGACGACTCCTTGGCTTGACCAAGTACGGCGTTTAACTTGTAAACACGGGGTTGTTGCTTCAATTGCTAATAGCTTGCAGATACGAGGCTCTGCGATAACGGCTTCAACTTCATGAGTTGCCTCAGTAAGTGGTGCTTCCACTGATAAATATTCATGTGGCGTGATTTTTGTGAAGTTTTGCTGCAAATAATCCGGTACCAATTTACTGTTTACAAAACGTTGTTCTAATTGAATAGGTTGCTCGTTTTCAAAATGAAGTACTTCTGAGTAGTAAACTTTGTCACTTTGGCTAACGTCGAGTAAGATAGCGACTTCTTCGGTGACATCAACGGTAGTGAGTGTGAGTTGCTCTGCATGATGCTGATGACCACGGTTATGAATTTCATCGGCAATGTTGCGAATTTCTAAGAGCGAAGACTGAGATTTAAAGGTAGCGACAAATGTGCCAGCACCTTGTGAACGGATCAATAATCCTTGTTCAGTGAGTTCTTGTAATGCGCGGCGCGCTGTCATGCGACTTACGGAGAATTGCTCTGCCAGTTCATTTTCTGACGGCACCTTGGCGTGTTGTTGCCATTGTCCCGACTCGATCATCTTACAAATATGATCTTTAATGACAGTAAATTTAGCTTTAACTTGAGTCATAATGAAAACTATTACTTAATTAAGCGATGATTAACTTGTATATACAATTTAGCACTTTTAAAGTGAATGTCAATGGTTGTATATACAAGCTTGCGTCTTTTGTTATCCTGTTATACAGTGCGGCAAAATCAATGGTGTTTACTATAGCGTTTATTTAAATTTTTGGATCTCAGATGACAGCTTCAACTTCTCACTGGCAAACTTTAATTATCAATGTCAATTTAGCTACTATGAGTGATGGCGCGAATAGTTATGGTGAAATAACGCAAGCGGCGTTAGCCGTAGCTCAGGGCAAGATTGTTTGGTTAGGCAAGCAAGCGCAATTACCCGCTTATGATCACAGTGAATTAACGATAGTTGATGCGCAAGGTCAATGGTTAACACCTGGGCTTATCGATTGTCATACTCATCTTGTGTATGGCGGTAATCGCGCGAATGAATTTGAAATGCGTCTTGAAGGTAAAAGTTACCAGGAAATTGCTGAGGCAGGTGGAGGTATTGTTTCAACAGTTGCGGCAACAAGAGCTGCCGATGAGCAGAGTTTACTCGATAGTGCATTACCGCGTTTAACAGCACTACACCATCAAGGCGTTACCACGGTTGAAATCAAATCAGGTTACGGCTTAGATACCGCGAATGAAATCAAAATGCTGAAGGTGGCGACGGCGTTAGCCGAGCATTTGCCAGTAACAATTAAGCGAACCTTCTTAGGGGCGCATGCATTACCGCTTGAATTTAAAGATAAACCAGATGAGTACATTGATTTAGTTTGTCAGGAAATGATGCCAGAAATTGCCAAGCTACAATTGGCTGATGCCGTTGATGTTTTTTGTGAAGGCATAGGTTTTAACCTTGAGCAAACTGAGCGCGTCTTTAAGGCAGCCAAGCAGCATAACTTACCAATTAAAGTACATGCTGAGCAGTTATCAAATCTAGGTGGTACAGAGTTAGCGGCTCAATATCAGGCACTATCTTCTGATCATGTTGAATTTCTCGATGAAGCGGGCGTTAAGGCGATGAAACAAGCTGATATGACGGCGGTATTGTTACCCGGTGCATTTTATTTTCTGCGCGAGACTCAATTACCACCAATCGCACAGTTACGTCAACACAAAGTGCCTATGGCAATTGCCACCGATGCGAATCCAGGCTCTTCACCGATCAACAACATCCAGTTAATGCTTAATATGGCTTGTACGTTATTTCGACTTACTCCAGTAGAAGCAATTGCTGGTGTAACTTGCCATGGGGCTAAAGCGTTGGGGGAAAGTGTTACAAAAGGTCAACTGGCGCTTGGCTACGATGCTGATCTTGCATTATGGAATATAAGTCAGCCAGCGGAGTTATGTTATCAGTTTGGTGTCAACCCATTACGTGCGTTATTTAAGTTGGGCAAACAGGTTATTTAACCGTGTTTATTCGATAACATTGCGTTATAGTGTCTATACTGTTAGATAGGTGAAACGTTACCTCATTTTGTAGTAGAAGACACAACATATGACTCGCATTATAAAGGTCTTAAACGGCCTTGGCTTAAGCTTTATTTCCTTATTGTTAATGTCAACGGTTGCAGTTGCCGCACCTAGTAACGATGTATTACCTCATTATAATTTTGTTGAGTTTAACATCGCATTTATTTTGGGGTTAAGCCTGCCTGTTTTACTCATTATCGCGTCATTAAAACAACTTATTGCCATCTCGTGGCGATTTCCAGCGTTAATCACACTAAGCGTTTTACTGCAATTTTATGCCATATTGCACTTACAAAATTGGCAACCAACCGTGTTATTGATCGCCGCTGCTGGTTTTATGTCGTTTACCGGTTTATGGCAACTTGAGCAACAGAAAAAACATCAATATCAACAACTAGTAACTTGGTTGCTTGGCGGTTCATTAGTGGCTTTTACACTTGCCGTCGTGATACTACGCGAACTCGATGTTTATAAACTGTGGTTGGCATTTACCTTGTTCACAGCCGCATTTGGCTTATTTGTGCAATTTTCGGCGAAAAAAGAACGTCACGTAAGAGCAATAATCTCATGGCTTATCATGCCGTTATACGGTGCCGTGCTATATCTGTGGTTAAATGTACAAGTTGAATTGGTGTGGCTGGTTTCTGTTACTGTCTTGAGTTATATACTGAACATGGTAACTGGTAGTTGGGCTTTGGTTCAGCTGCTATCTGAACGCTTTGAGCAGATAAAGCAGGTGGTTACTGCGGCTGAACAACCGTTAAAAGCACCACTTATTTCACTTGACCCTATTACCAATTTACCGACTTATCAGCAAGGGGTGAGTAGATTAAAGCAGTTAATCAAAAACCATCCGAACGACAATTTTGTTGCGATTGTATTTAAACCGTTGAATTTTAATCAGGTAAACAAAGTATTAGGGCATCAAAACTCTGATATTTTATTACTTCAGTTAGCATACAATTTACAAAAAAATATCTATGACAATGAAACGTTATTAAGTTTTAGTGAAGACAGCCAAGATCTTAAGATTTCACGATTACAAGGTTTAGATTTTTTGGTGGTCTTTAATCCTAAGCTATCTAGTCATCCGACTAAATTGATGGTGGAAAATCTATGTCTGCAATTGAGTCAGTCTGTACCTCAGGCGATGAGTTTTAAAAGTTTTTCGCTTAATTTTCAACTTGCATTTGGTGTTGCTGTGTCGTCAGCACAGCAGCAAAGTGCTGAACAATTAATTGCCCAAGCCAGTGACGCACTTTTAGAAGCCGAAAGAAGTCAGCAAACGCTTTGCTATTTTGACCAAAGTTCAACTCAGTACACTGAGCAACAACTGGCGAAAATGGAAAAACTCAAGCAAGACATCATAGAAGATAAATTACAATGGTTAGCGCATCCGCAAATATCATTGAGTGATAAAAAACTTAAAGGTTTTGAGTTGGCGATAGATTGGCAAAGCAATGATGGCACGAGGTTAACAGGCAAAGAATTTGACCAAATTGCTGAGTATAGCGGCGAAATTTATCGTTTAACTAAACAGATGATCCGCCATGCGTTTCACTTGTTAGCGACGATGCATAAGTTGGGTATCGAGCAAAATGTTGCGATTAATTTATCTAGTAAAGATTTATTGGAACAAGAGCTTAGTGACTTTATTGAGGAGCAATCGCTAAAAAGTGGTATCTCACTAACGTACTTAACGATTGAATTGACCGAACAAGTGCTACTTAATTCACCTTTTAGGGCGCGAATGATGGTAGATCAATTAAAGGCGTTAGGTGTTAAAATAGCGATTGATGATTTTTCCGGTAGTTATGAGTCGTTGCGTTATCTTCGTCGAACGTCAGTACAGCAAGTAAAAATAGAGTGTGCGCAGCTAAACATAGAGCAAGGTGTTAAGTCAGAGAAGACAATCGTCAATGCTTTGATAAACTTAATTAGAAAAATGCAGATACCTGTGGTCGCAACGGGTGTTAACAATCCTGATATTGAGAAATCATATGTGCTGATGGGAGGGGATGTTGCTCAAGGTCAGTCACTACATGCAGGGATCAAGCTTGAACAGATAGAAAATTGGCTCACCGCATGGCAAGCCAATATTAATCGAGCTTAATCGATATCAAGAGGATCTGGCGATAGGATAATTCCTGTATTATCCGCATAGACATGATCATCAGGTAAAAATGTTACGCCGGCAAAGTTAACGGCTAAATCGCTTTCTCCGTGACCGTGATCTATCGCCCCGACAGGAATAGACACTAAACCTTGAATGCCGATATCGAGTTCTTCTAGCGCGTCTACATCTCTTACGCTACCGTAGCAAATAATACCTTCCCAGCCATTTTTAGCGGCAGTACCGGCAATATAGCTGTCAATTAACGCGCGTCGTGTTGAGCCGCCACCGTCAATGACCAGTACTTTTCCTTCCCCATCCGTTTCAACAATTTGAGTGATAAGGCCATTACTTTCAAAGCACTTTATCGTTACAACTTTGCCGCCAAATGAACTTCTACCACCATAATTGCAAAATATGGGTTCTACTACATCGATTAAATCAGCGTAAATATTACATAACTCAGAAGTATTGTATTCCACTGTTTGTTCCTTAGTTTTCGAAGACATTGTTGATAGTTCTAGTATACCTAGCCTTATGTAAGGTACAAGGATAACCTCGCATATTGTGCTTTACTTCGTTACAGAAAGGCTATTTAATGACTGAAAGTCAACGGATTAGGGAAACGCAATAGGTGATGGCGACTGATGTTTTTGCCCTAGGATTTTTGTTGTCTATCGAAACTATAGTGTATAGTTTTTTAGCGTTTTTATTGTATTCGTTTTATCAAGGTTTTGGTCGTCGATACGTTAGATACTGGGCTTATAGCTTAGTCTGTTTGAGCGTATTCCACTTAATATTAGCCACTCAACAATTTTTCTCCAATTATCCAGACACCTCTATCTTACAGGTAGTGTTAACTTGGCTTGGGCAGATAAGCCAATATTTGTTTTTACTGTTTTTTTGTCTTGGTACGTATTTTACTGACGAAAAAAATCAGCTTAAGCCGTTAATGTTAAAGATGTTAATGTTAACGGCGGTGATTATTGCTAGCCTAGTGTCGTTATTGTACGCCTTTGATGAATTGAAGGTTTTTAACCGTTTTTATTTACGGGAAAGTTTTGCTGACTTTATCTTTTCTGGCGCATTTTTAACAACAGGTATCATGTTGCTAAATAGTCGTAAGTTGCACTTCTCAGCAAAAATTCTAATGAGTTATGGTTTTATCTTAGCACTACGTTATGCGCTATCATCGTTCTCTTCTATCGTGTTGTTAAGTAATGATTGGTTTTTACAAGTGCTTAATATGCTTGTGTATTTTGATTTTGGTGCGTATACCATTTTAGGTTTTGTTATGCTCGTGTGGATGCAAGGAGCAGAACGAAATGCAACCGAACGAGCAATCGATCGTGTACTTTATCTTGGCAAGCACGATCAATTAACAGGTGCATTAAATCGAGAGCAGGTGTTAGAGAAACTGCCGTTGGCGATTCAACAAGCCGAGGCAAGCAGCCTTAAAATGGCAATTTATTTAATAGATGTTAAACGCTTTAAATTTGTGAATGATACTTTTGGTTTAAAAACAGGCGATTTAGTGTTAGGAGAAATTGCCAATCGTTTAGCTGAAAGTATTATGTTGCCAAAGGTCGTAGGGCGATTAAGTGGTGATTCTTTTGTTTTTGCTGTTGAAATCAGCGAAGACAATCAGCAAGAGAAAGTGGCTCAACATCTCCATACATTGATCTCTCGTCCTTATTTTGTCAATCACCAAGAAGTACATTTGCAGGCGAGCGTTGGCTATTGTTTGTCTCCGCAAGATGGAATCGATGCTGAGGAATTGTTACAACAAGCTAACTTAGCTTTATTTCAGGCGGAAAGTAAGAATCTTGCGAGTGTGAAGTATGCTGCTGGGATGCAAGCGCATGGCCGTCATCTGTTAAAAGTTGAGAAAGAAATTCGACAGGCATTGGCAAATAATGAATTTATTTTATATTTTCAACCGCAGTTGAATTTAGTGACTAATCGCATTGATGGCGTGGAGGCTTTGATCCGTTGGCAACATCCAGAAAAAGGCTTATTGCCACCGAGTGAGTTTTTAGATGATTTTGAATCATTAGGGCTGAATGGTCAGTTAGACAATTACGTATTAGAGTTAGCGTGCAAAACCAATGCGCAATGGTATCAAACTTATAAACGTCGTGTGGCAATAGCAGTTAATTTGACCGCCGTTGAGTTTCAAGATCCACAACTTGTCGCTAAGATTCAAAATCTGTTACAAAAATACACTATTCCGCCGAATTATTTAGAATTGGAAATTACCGAAAACGTCGTGATAACCGATATTAGCTCAGCAATGGATACGATTGTCATCTTGCAAAATATGGGCATTAAGGTCTCCATTGACGATTTTGGTACCGGTTATTCGTCCCTAGCGTATTTACGTGAATTACCGATCGACAAAATTAAAATTGATCGTAGTTTTATTAGTGAGTTTGCTACCAATGATTCTGATCTTACCATAGTTAAATCAATGATTAAGCTTTCACATGGACTTGGTAAACGCGTATTAGCAGAAGGTGTGGAAAATTTAAATCAACTGCAGTTATTAAGAAACTTAGGCTGTGACGCAGTGCAAGGTTTTTTTATTAACCCACCGTTATCAGAGAAAGAATTTGTTAACTACCTCATACGAAAATAGTTTTGATGGTAAATGGCAAGTGACCGCATTCTCTATCTATACTGTAAATTATTAATATCAAAAAGGATGGCCATGTTAATTAAACACAAACTGATCGTAAATACTGCTATTTTGATCGCGGCAATGGCATTTATGCTAGGGCTGATAACTTACTCTGTAGCATCTATGGATAAAGATATTGAAGTTGCGAGAGCAATAGGAAATGTTGAGACGTCAGTTTTACAACTTCGACGCAATGAGAAAGATTTTCTGGCGCGTAAAGATCTTAAATATTTTGATAAATTTGAAAAAAAATACCAAAGTCTCCAAGCAAGTATTAATGATTTAGATAATGCTTTTTTAGCACTAGATGAAAGTTTACCGGAAATTAGTAGGTTGCGTACGGTATTGAATAGTTATGACAAACTGTTTGGAAAACTAGTAGAAGAGCAGAAAAAAATAGGTTTACATCCTAAAGACGGTCTTTACGGGGAATTGCGAAATGCTGTGCATGATGCTGAAGAGCTT